>NZ_JBFTNE010000189.1:0-6053 GCF_056397325.1 Cupriavidus sp. 05N39 | reverse complement strand
GGTCGACACGCTCCACCGTCCATGGCGCAGTCACGCCAAGCAGCTGCCGGTACAGTTCCACGCTGTCCATCGCACACCTCCTTACCAAGCCATGCGCGAAAGCGTACTACCTACCCACACGAAAGTCTGAAGAACCACATATTTTTACAGCAGTCGGCAGCCTTCTTAGCTAGCCTTTATTCATCGCCACTGCGCAGCGAACACGAGTCCTGCGCATCCCAGGTGTCGCGGCATGCGTCACCGCCGCGTCGCGGGCTTCGCTGCGCGCCTGCGCCAGTTCCGTGCGCAGATCGTCGGCGGCGCGCTCGCTCTTCTGGCGCGCTCCAGGGAGACCGCGCTAAAGCGGGGGCTGACCAAGCGGCAATGCGGTGGTTTTCTGCTCCGGCGATGGACGGATACCATCGTTCAACGTGCGATCGGAGCGGCAAATTTGTTGACAGTGGCTGGCACGCCTCCCTCGTCCTGCCCTACGAGTTACAAACTGATACGCATGGCCGCCCTCCTCCCTTGGAAGCTGCGGCGACCGGTCTACCCCCGGCCACGGCGCGTCACGGCAAGAAGCCACCCGCCGCCGCCGGACAGGAAGGCGTGGGTATCGGGCTCTCGTTGGTACAAAGGCTCGTCAGGCTGCATGGCGGCAACGTCCACGCCGAAAGCGCCGGCCCTGGCATGGGCTGCACCTTCGTGGTGGAACTGCCCGCCCAGCGCTCGCAGAACAGCCACAGATCGGCAAACTCGGGTACCCGACGGGCACGCCGCGCACGGTGATGGCGGTGGACGATAATATCGACACGCTGGAGGCCATGGCCTTTACAGTTGAAGCCATGGGACACACAGTGGTGACCACCATCGATGGCCCCGCCGCCATCGTGCGCGCGGTCAAGACCCGGCCCGACATCATCCTGCTGGACCTCGGCATGCCGGCTATGGACGGCTTCGAGATCGCCCGGCGCCTGCGAGCCATCCCGGCATTGCAGCACGTAAGCTTGGTGGCGCTGACTGGCTATAGCCAGCTGGCGGACCGGGAGCGTACAACGCAGGCCGGCTTCGATCACCATTTGGTCAAGCCGGTCGACCAGGACGCGCTATCGCGCATCCTGGACGAACTGGGGGAAGCCGCCTGAGCCTGAGCTTGAGCCAGCCGCTTGCTCCGCCTTTGCCTATCGACCGCGGCCCGGGCCCACACCAGACCGGCCGCGGTCCTGACCCCGGAGAGAAACATGCCGATTCAGTTCCATATCACGCCTGAGCCCGACCAGTTGCCGCCCGCGCCGGAGATTCCTCCGCCCAAGGTGCCCGACCCGGACCCGCCGCCACCGGTCAACGACCCGCCTCCCGGCGACCTGCCCCCGCCTGCGCCCCAGCGCGCGTAAAGCAGGCATGGCGTCATGCCTGCCGCAGGAAACGCTCGATTGTCGTGGCCAAGGCGAGCGGCTGCTCAATGCGAATCCGTCTTGCCCTTCCGGTGCGCGGTGGGCTTGGCGCCGGCCGGCGGGTGCTCGCTGCCGCACTTGAGGTCCCAGTCTGACCAGTGCGCGGGAGTTCTGGCCGGAAATGCTGACGCTGCCCACATCGCCGGCCAAGCCTGCAAGCGAAGCTATGACGCGCATACTGACGCGGAAATCAGCACGCCGCGCGACGACACCTTCCTGCTTCTTGTCGTCGGACGCTTCCTGAAAGCCGCCATCTCGTCATCACGCTACTAGTGGGTAGCCGTGTGTCCTCTCAGAAACGCGGCTACCCACTAGAGGTAATTCTCTGGACCACCTGTTCCGTCAAAATGCCGAGACAGGAAGCCAACCGTGCCCTAGGCTGCCCCGTAGATGCAGATTGCCATGCCGCGCTTACCTCGTCAGGCGCGGCGTCAGGCCTCAAGCCGCGCGATAACGGTTGCGCAGGTCGCGGATCTGGTCGTGGTTGCGCAGCACCCCCTGGTACTGGCGCTCTACCATCGCGCGAATGTCGAAGCTCAGTTCCGGCTCCTGCAGCGCATCGGCGTATTTTTTCTTGGCCACGTCTTCACCCTTCTCGGTTTCCTCCAGGATGGCAAGGTCGCTGCGATCAGCCACTGCGGTGCGCAGGCTGACCCAGCCGCGATGCAGCGCRCCGGTCACGCTGCCGTGCTCCTCCGGCTTGCCGCCGAGCGCTGCCACCTGCGCCTGGAGCTCCGACACCGCCGTGGCAATCTCGGTAGCGCGGCTGGAAAACAGTGACTTCAGTTCGGGATTCTGTGCGTCTTCGGCTGCCTTGAGAAAGCCTTGCTGGCCGTCACGCGAAACTTCGATCAAGTCGTTTAGTACGGAAATATTCTTGTCAGCCATTGTCAGCTCCTAGCAGAGAGGGACGATTTAGAGATTCAGAACAGAATGGCGCCGTGAAGACGACATGTCGGCAAATCGGACCCGGTTACCCGGCACTCCTGTGCGCGCCACACTGCCCCATCAACAGTACAAATGCGCGCGTTCGCACGCTGTAGGGAGATTACGCGAATGCTTGTCGGCGCCTGCCTACAAATTACATCTCCATGTAAAACGCGCGTGTCGTGCGAGGAAAATGATGGCACCAAAACTGCGGACGCGCAAAGACGAAAGTGCGCGCGACAGGCCGCCTGTCATGGCATCTTGCGGATGCCGCTGCGGTGCCGGCACGCTATCTGCTTTGGATGAGGCCTCCCTGTTTTTTTCTGTCGAGCCTCTTTCCAGGATTCGCCATGCCAAAGAGGCCTACTTTCAACAAGGCCTCGGCCGCCAGGCGGCCCAGCAAGAAAATCGGGCGGAGAAAGGAAACCCACGTCCGCTAGCAGCGGTACTGCGCCGGATAGACTCACGGTCGCCCCGACTAGCGACGTGACGCATATCACAAGCCGCGCGGCTACCGGCGCGAAGGCCGCTTACGACCGTGCCGTGAAAGAACGGCCATCTCCCCAGCCCAAGGTGTTGGGCTCCGACACGGTCGGCAATGTGGTCTCAATTGAAGACCACGCGCTGACCACCCACCAGGGCATGCCGATTGGCGAGGACGAAAACTCGTTGCGGCTGGGCACGCGTGGGCAGGCCCCTGCTGGAAGAGGCAGCAGGGCGCGCAGCTCAGCGAGCGACACAACGGGCTCGCGCGGCACCGCTAGCCCTTGCGGCAGCGAGCCGATGACTGGGACGAGAGCCGCGATGCTGGCGTAGAGCCCGGCTATGGCGGGCAAATGCGCTGCCTCAGCGTACTCCATGCCGGCGGGAATCATGACCGCGGTAAGCGCGAGCCCGGCGAACAGATCCTTTCGCCTGCCAGGCTCTTTCATAGTGGCCCAACATCGAAAGCTGGGACCACGCGCAGCGGGTGACCTTCCAACCCCGAGGCAGCCAGTGTGGAACGATTGGGGAGTCAGCTAATATCCCTGCTTTCTTCGGAGGCGCCGGTCCACATTCTAGCGCCTGACAAAACGAAGAGGCTTACAGGCAAGCTGCGTATTGGCCCGATCCGATCCGACTTGGGGCGAATCCGCGTGTCCGCAGCTGCCTCCTTACGCCACCGGCGTTTCCTGCCCATCATTCGTGGTGCGATTCGGTATCGATGGCGGGGAATACAACTCCGGATGTGACTTGAGCCATACAATCGATTGACGCGCGCGCACCCTGGAAAGTGGTTGCAAACACGGGCCATCTATATCTACCGAATACCCCAATGGCCGTTGTCATTGCCGCTCTCGATGCAGCAGCTATGAGGCGTGAGGCGGTCGAGCCGCACTGTCCGGGGGGAAGCTATCCACCTGGATGACCTTGTCAAGCGCGCGCAGGAAGGCGAGTGCCTTTGGAGCCGAGGAAGTGGCGGCGATATTTTCCAGCGTTTTGAGCTGACGAATGGCGCCGGCCAGACGCTGGCTCTCCGTCTCGCCGAGTTCCTGCGCCAGCGACAGCAACTCATGCAGATCGCGCAAGCCCCCAGCCCTTGGCGTTTCGATATCCGGGCACAGCCGGTGGATGACCCGCGGATCGCCGAGAGCATCAGCGATCGCAAGATTTTCCGAATCGCGCGGGCGGTGGATTGGCCTCAATCCCTGCAGCGCGATCTTGCCGGCTACCCTCAGCACTGGATTGGATACGTTGTCATAAAGCCCATGCAAGGCTTCGCTAGCGAGCCAGATCTGATGCCGGATGGCGCCACGCACGATAGGCGTCAATTCGCCATCAGGATGCTTGGCGTAATGCCACAAGCAGGCACATGCCATGTAAAGATGAGAGAGTGCATCGCCCAGCCGCGACGACAGCAGTTCCAGCCGCTTCAGCTTGCCTCCGAGGACCCCCATGCAAATGTCGGTGGTGAAGGCGAATTTCGCGGCGAGCCGGGCAATCCTGCGCGCCTCGCGCTCGAATTCCGGTGGCACGTTACCCAGGAGTGGCGCGTGGACAAGACTGCCCAAGAAACTGTGCAACAGGTGGCCGCCATGCCCAAGCACCGCGTCGCCAAGCGCAACGGGGTTGCGTTGTTCGACTGCCCGGATTTCCTTCAGTACATAGGGATGGCAGCGCACGGCGCCCTGACCGAAGATGATCAGCGCGTGCGTGAGGATGTTGGCCCCTTCGACAGTGATGGCGATAGGCGCATGGCGGTAGGCGGTCGACAGCAGATTGGATGGGCCGGCGCAGATCGCTTTGCCGCCGAGAATGTCCATGCCATGGTTGATCGCGCGGCGGCCCGCTTCCGTCAGATGGTATTTCAGGATGGCGCTGGCGACGCTGGGCTGTTCGCCTTGATCGAGTATGCTGGTCGTTAGGCGCCGCGCGGAATCGGTGGCATACAGCTCAATAGCCATTTCCGCCAACGGCGCGGCGATGCTGGGGAAGCGCTGAATCGGCAGGCCGAACTGATTGCGCAGCCGAGCATAGCCGTTGGCGACATACAGCGAAGTTTGCTGCAGCGCCGCGCCGATCGCAGGCAGCGATATGGCCCGGCCGTTGGCCAGGCATTCCATCAACATGCGCCAGCCCCTGCCAATGTTGTTACTGCCGCCGATGACCCAGTCAAGCGGAATGAACACATCCTCCCCTTGCACCGGGCCATTCATGAACGCACTGTTCATTGGCCTATGGCGTGCTCCAATATGCAGGCCCGGATGCGGCACCGGGATCAGCGCGCAGGTAATGCCCAATTGCCGCATGCCGGCGGGCCGGGTGGGGTCGATGGCGTTGAAGGCAAGGCCTACAACCGTTGCTACCGGCGCCAGCGTGATGTAGCGCTTGGAAAAGGTCAGCGCAAAGCCCTCGGTCATGGCGCCGTTCCATTCGCGCTGCGTCAACACCCCGATATCTGGAATTGCGGCGGCGTCCGAGCCGGCATACGGAGAAGTGAGTGCAAAGCACGGCAGATCCTCGCAACGCGCCAGGCGCGGCAGGTAGTGGTTCTTCTGTGCCTCGGTACCGTAGCGCACCAGCAGTTCGGACGGGCCGAGCGAGTTCGGCACCATCACAGTAACTGCCGCAGCGGTGTTGACGCTGGCGATGCGCGTCACAACTGCGGCGTGAGCGGCATGGCTGAATTCGAGCCCGCCGTAGGCGCGCGGAATGATCATGCCGAAAAATCGATGTTTGCGCAGATAGCGCCAGACTTCAGCCGGCAGATCGTGCGCCTCGTCAATCGCGAAATCGTCGAGCATTCCGCACAATTCTGTTACGCGCTGTTCCAGAAAGGCCTGCTCCTCCTCTGTCAACTGCTCGGCCGGAATCGCTGCAAGCCTCGCGAAATCAGCCTTGCCTTCGAACAAGCAGCCTTCAAAACCGACCGTACCGGACTCCAGTGCAGCGCGTTCCGTCTCGCCGATCTTCGGCAGGGCATTGGTGAACGCAGGCATCAAGAGCCTTCCGAGCAGGGATGACAGCATCTAGCTCCGCCAGGTTCCAGTATTATTGAGACTTGTATAAATCATGACAACCGATTTGAGTCTGACGCGTTATCTGACCAAGGCGTTGATCGGGAGTCGATTGCATGGCTGGGAAGATGGACGAAGCGATGGACGAAGCGACCAGAAAGCGGGTTCGCGCTGGACGGATGCTGTTAGCGAACAA
>NZ_JBFTNE010000188.1:0-6232 GCF_056397325.1 Cupriavidus sp. 05N39 | reverse complement strand
GTGCTGGGTGGAGCGGTTGTCCCAGAAGGCAATGGTGTTGCGCTGCCATTTCAGACGCACCTGGTACTCGGGCGCGGCAGCCTGGCGGAAGAGGTATTGCATCAGGTCCATCTCCGCCGGCCGGAAGTCGGAGCCGATGCGGTACGGCTGCTCCCTGGCGTAGTTGGCGAAGTGGGTCGTGAACCCCTCGTTGACGTAGAGGATCTTTTCACCGCTTTCCGGATGCGTGCGCACCACGGGGTGGACCGCGGGCGGGTACTTCTGGCGCATGGCCTCGTACTTGTCGTCCGCAAGGGCCTGGCCGAAGGTCGGCATCGCGTCGTGCACGCCATTGAGCCGGGCAATGCGCGCCTTGACGTCTTCCGGCAGGTTGGCATAGGCCGCCGCCATATTGACCCAGATCGTGTCGCCGCCCACCTCGGGCGTTTCCACGCAACGCAGCATCGAGGCCATGGACGGGACTTCGCGCCATGACACGTCGGAGTGGTACAGGTTCTCGCGGCCGCGCTGCCCCCCGTTGCGGCCAAACACCACCAGCTCCGGATGGTCCGGGTGGTGGCCGATCATGGGGTGGATCTCCAGTTCGCCGAAGCGGCGCGCCACGGCCACATGCTGCGCTGGCGAGATCTCCTGGTCGCGGAAGAACAGCACCTTGAACTTCACCAGCGCGCGGCGCAGGGCGAGATAGGTAGCGTCGCCGAGCGGCTGGCGCAGGTCGATGCCGCCGATCTCCGCGCCGATGGTCGGCGTGGACCGCCTGACGGTAAAGGGCCAGCTCTCGGTGTCCGTCGCCCTGGTTGCAGGCAGGTCGGGGGCGGTAACAGCAGCTTGCATCTTGTGTCTCCTCGTCTTTGGGGCTGCCATCAGCCGCCACCTGGCGCTGGCTGTACGGCAGTTGCATACAGGCTGACGCGTTCGCGCCAGCCAGGCTCCTTGCGAAAGCGCGGGCATTGCGCCACCCATGGCGTCAGTCGTGCCGCGCCGTCATCACCGGGTCGTCCGCCGGCACGCGCCGCATCTTCGCCGTGTCCAGGCGCATCAGCCCGAACGCACCGCTGTAGAAGATGTGGCCCTGCGGATCGACCTTGATCGGCGAGTAGAAGCCGTTGAAGGTCGGGTCGCTGCCAGTGCGGATTGTCATTACGGTCTTGCCGGTGTCGAGATCCATGCCGATGTGGTAGCGATCATTCCACTTGCCGGTGAAATACCCGTCGATGATCGCCATGCGGCCGGCACCGCTGATCATTGGCACGATCGAGATCGAGGACACATCGGTGCGCACCCATTGCGTGCGCCAGGCATGTGCCTTCTGCTGCCACTTGAGGGCGGCGACGCCGGCCGGGCCGGGGCGGGTGGCGCCGTTGACCAGGCTGGCGAAGGTGCCGGACGGGCTGAGCTGGGGGGCGCTTCCGGTGGGAATGTTGTTCACGACGAAGGCATAGTCGCCGAAGCCGGCCACGGATTGCTCCGACTGTACCGACTCCTGCGCCGGCCCCATGTCGACCACCTTCTGGTCGGCGATGCGCGGCGACAGCGTGCCGGGCTTCTGTTTCCAGCCGGCGGGGATCTTGTCCCGCCAGAACGCTACCAGGCGCATCTTCTTCGCGCCGTCGGTGATGACGACCAGCTTGTCCTCATTCGGGCTGAACCCCATCAAGGTCGGCGTCGAGCCGGTGCCGTCGCCGATCTTCGGCGCCGGCATGCGCACGCCGCGATCGTAGGACGCCTGCCATGCGCCGCTGGCTTCGTCGCTGCGGATCTTGCCGTCCTTGTCCACCACCAGGCGGTACATGGTCGTGTTGGATGCGACATACACCGCGCCGCCGTTGGCCTCGGGGCCGGTGGCGAAGCTGTTCATGAACAGTTCGTCCTTGCCCGCAACCGTGAAGACGTCGACGACTTCGAGCGTGTCGCGGTTCAGGGTGATGACCTTGCCGCCCAGCGTATTCACGACCAGGTAGCCGTTGTAAGACATGCCCATGCCGAACAGGATGTCGGCCGGACTGCGCGTGCCGCTCGCCGCCCTGGCATTGTCGAAAAGGGAAGCCGGCAGCGTGATCGCCCGCGGCGCCTTCATCCCGGAGCCCGCTTCCTTCGGATCCTCCTGGTCGATACGGAAGATCTGGCGGCCGCTGCAGCCGTAGAAGGCGTCGTCACGGCCGAGTACCGCATAGACCGCGCCGTTGGCGACCTGATCTTCCGCCAGCGTCAAGGCGCGGTTCGGCTGGGACTTCATATAGTCGAGCAGACCCTGCTCGTCCCTTGCATCGAGGAACGTCTTCACCTCCGCGGCCTGTTCGCGGCGCCGCTCGGCGGTGACCGGCGTGTAGTTCGGCAGGTGTACCGGAATTTCGGTGCGGGCGAGTTCCACCAGCTTGTCGCCATCCACGCCCACCTTGCGCAGCGAAAAGCCGGCCCACCACCAGTAGATGTCCTTGCCGCCGACGCGATCGGCAACCAGGGGCAGGCTCCCCGATTCGTTGGGAATGACTTGCACCGAATCGGGCGTGACTTCGAAGTTGCCGCGCGGCACGGCAAAGCCGACGCTGTCCGTAGCGGCATCGTTCCAGTGAGTCTGGTTGTTGTAGGACTGCGCGAGATACGGGTTGGGAACCGGACCAGCGGGGCCGGCCGCGTGCGCTGCCGCGGCGGCAGCGGCGAGCGTCATCGCCAGGGCAAGCCGGCGGCCGCGGGCGTGGGTACGGTCGGAAGAAAACCGGGTGGTGCAGGGACTTTGCTTCATATCACTCACTTCTGCTTCGGGATGTCGTCTGTCATGAAGGGCCGCTCGGCTTGCCGGCCTACGCCGGGAAAAACCGGCGCGGCCGGTTCCCGGGCGGCCTGGTTACCTGGCGGCCGCGCGGATCAGGTCAGCCGCCTTCTCGCCGATCATGATGGCCGGCGCGTTGGTATTGCCGCCGATCAGGGTCGGCATGATCGAGGCATCGGCCACGCGCAGGCCCTCCACGCCGCGCACGCGCAGTTCGGGGTCGACCACCGCCATGTCGTCGGTGCCCATCTTGCAGGTGCCTACGGGGTGGAATACGGAATCGGCATGCTTGCGGATGTAGGCGCGGATCGCCTCTTCGTTGCCCTCGCCGGCGCCGAACGCATCGATGAGCAGCGCCTTGCCGCCCGCACCTGCCAGCGCCGGCTGCGAGAAGATGCGGCGCATCGCCCTGACACCCGCCACCATGCCTGCCATGTCCGCTTCGGCCGACAGGAAACGCGGATCGATCAGCGGCGCATCGCGCGTATCGGTAGACTGCAGCCGCACGTGTCCCCGGCTTTCCGGGCGCAACACGCAGGCGAGGGCGGTAAACCCATGCTTCAGCTCGCGCCGGCTCATTCCGGTGTGGGTGGGCGAGAGTCCGGGCATGAAATGCAGTTGCAGGTCCGGCTCGGGGAGATCGGGGCGGCTCTTGATGAAGGCGCCGGCTTCGGCCAGGTTCGAGCTGACCATCCCGGTGCGCTCACGCCGGTAGCGCCGGATTTCCGACAGCATCCGGAATACGCCGCCCAGGCTGTAGCCGTACAGATCGGTCGAGCGGACCTGCTGGCAAAGGGTGATGTCGAGGTGATCCTGCAGGTTTTCGCCGACACCCGGCAGATCGTGGACCACGGCGATGCCGTGTTCGGCCAGATGCGATGCGGGTCCGATGCCCGAGGCCAGCAGCAACTGGGGGGAATTGAAGGCGCCGCCGCTAAGGATGACTTCGCGTCTGGCGCGCAGGGTCTGCTCGGCGCCGGCGCGCGACACGCGCACCCCGGTGGCGCGCTTGCCTTCGAAGACCACGCGCAGCGCTTGCGTCCCGGTCAGGACGGTCAGGCCCCTGCGCCCGCCGTTCAGGGCGGTGTCGGCGGCGTTGCCGCCATGCAGGTAGGCGCGCGCGCTGTTCCAGCGTTCGCCGTTGCGTTGCGTGACCTGGTACAGGCCGGCACCTTCCTGCTCAGCGCCATTGAAGTCATTGTTCAACGGCAAGCCGGCCTGCACGGCCGCCGCGACGAAGCGCTGCGAGAAGGGGTTCGGCGTGCGCAGGTCGTTGACATGCAGCGGGCCATCGCTGCCATGGTGCCTGTCGCTGACGCGCTGGTTGCGCTCGCTGCGGCGGAAATAGGGCAGCACATCGTCGTAACCCCAGCCCTTGCAGCCCAGGCGCTCCCAAAGGTCGTAGTCATTGCGGTGGCCGCGGATGTAGACCATGCCGTTGATCGAAGAACTGCCGCCCAGCCCCCGGCCGCGCGGCTGGTAGGAGCGCCGCCCGTCGAGGCCCGGCTGCGCAACGGTGCGGTACGCGTAGTTGCGCGGACCGCGCTTGGGCACCACGGCGGCCAGGGCGAGCGGCGTCCACACGCTGTAATGATGGTCGTCCGGGCCAGCCTCCAGCAATGCCACCGTGACCGCCGGATCTTCCGCCAGCCGCGCCGCCAGGGCGCAGCCGGCCGAGCCCGCGCCGACGACGATGTAGTCATACTCCGCCGCTGCCGCTTGCGCGCGGGAATTCTGTGCTGCGTTGCTCATTCCGTTCTCTCGTATCGTGAAGCGTTGCTCGCTGGCCGGTATCGCCGCGCAAGACACGAGAGCGCGCAAAGGGTCACACCGGGGTTGCGCATGACTGGCAGCCGGCGTGTCTGTGTCTCGCTCCGTATCTCTGAGCCGGCGGTACGGTCGGCCGTACTCTTGGCGGTTCAATACTGCCACGACCTGTTATAACAGGTCAAGGGTGAGGGAGGACTCCTGTCATGATAGGTATAATCCATGGACCGCCAGGATCTCCAGCCAGGGGATCCGCTCGAAACACGAAGGACCCGGACCTTGACCACGCCCCAGCCCAGATTCAGGCAAATCGAAGAAGAACTCCGCCAGCGCATCGTCGACAACAAGCTTGGGCCTGGCGCCAAGCTGCCGTCGGAATCCGAACTGATGGCGGAGTTTGGCGTCAGCCGCATCACGGTCCGGCAATCGCTGGCCGGACTGCACGCCAGCGGCCTGATCGAGAAGTTCAACGGCAAGGGCAGCTTCGTCACCCGGCCCGCGGAGACCTCGAACCTGGGGCCGCTGACGGGCTTCTATGAGGCTTCGCGCGCACGGGGGAAACTTGCCCATGGCAAGCTGGTCTCGGTGCGCAAGATCAAGGCGCCGGCGTTCGCCGTGGAAGCACTGGGCCTGAATTCGGGCGCTGCGCTGCTATGCGCCACTACGCTCCGGATGTCGAATGCCGAGCCCGCGGCCCTCTTCATGATCATGGGTGACGAAGCGGTGATCCGCGCGCTGGTGAAGGAGGACCTTGAGACCAATGACGTCATGGCGATCTTCGAGAGCCGGCTGGGTTACCGGATGAAAGAGGTCACTACCGAAAGCTCGGCGATCCCCGCCGCCGGGGATGTGGCGCGGCGGCTGGGGGTCGCGGATGGAACCCCGCTGCTACGCCTGCGATGCACCCCGATCGATATCCGTGGCATCGCGCTTTGCACATCGGAGCTGATCTTTCGGGGCGACCGCTACTCCCACAAAGCGACGGTGACGCGCTAGCCGGCGTTGTCGAGCGGCGTCCGGAAGCCGGACGGACCCCGTCAGTCAGGCGAGCGTGAAGGCCGGCACCGGCGCTCCATCGGCGGTCGCGGCGAACTTGAGCCGGACCGGCTGGCCGATGCGCACTGCGTCCAGGTCGCAATCGATGATGTTGGTCATCATCGATACGCCTTCCTCGAGCTCCACATAGGCAATGCAGAAGGGCGTGGGACCGGCCCGGCGGGTAACGCTGAGCGAATAGACGGTGCCACGGCCCGAGGCCTGCTTCCATTCGGTCTCGCCCATGCAGAACGGGCACAGCGTGCGCGGATACCAGTGCGGCTTGCCGCAGGACTTGCAATGCCTGACCAGCAGGCGGCCTTCGCGCGCGGCCTGCCAGAACGCCGCGTTGTCCGGCGACTCGGCCGGTGCTTTCAACAGGGTGGGGGTGTAGGGGTCGCCATCTTGTTACTCCCGTTCCATGATCAAGGTGGCGCTGCCATGGCGCGAGCCGAGATAGCCGCCGGTGCCCTGGGCCAGCGCCAGGTCGCAGTTCCTGACTTGCACGGCCGGGTGCGCTTCGCCGCGCAACTGGCGCACGGCCTCGATCACCTTGGTGATGCCGCCGCGGTTGGCGGGATGGTTGTTGCACAGGCCGCCGCCGTCGGTATTGAAGGGCAGCTTGCCCACGCCGGAAATCAGGTTGCCGTCGGCCACGAA
>NZ_JBFTNE010000187.1:0-6294 GCF_056397325.1 Cupriavidus sp. 05N39 | reverse complement strand
GACAGGTCCTTGATGGCGAGGGTGGTAGTCATGGCAGTTCTCCTTGGGAGCGATTGGGACTTGGGGTTCGGTTGGTTCGAGCATTGTTTCTGCGCTCGGGAGGTACAAACGCATGGAGTGTGCCAAGGCGGGCCAGGTCAGCGTGAATCGCCCGCAAACGCAGGCGGGACGTGGGAAGAAATTCTTCGAGGCGGGGAAAATGGCGCCAGCGCACAGTGCGCGGCGGCCTAAATCTGGCGGGCGCATACCAACACAACAACACCGGGTGTTCGCCAATGCGCGACACGCAGCCGCCTGGACCCGTCAATCGTGCGGCAGGCGTCTCTTGCCGGTGTTGATGCAATGCACGAGGGGTTTGCGATTGGCATGAGTGCGGACTAGTATCCATCGTGGGTAGGTACTCGCCGGTGAGCGGCGAGTGAACGCTCAAGGCGCAACTACGCGCAACTACGTCGCGGCTGCATCGATGCCTAGCATTCCAGACCTGATACGTACCTTCCAAAGCGGTGGTCTGTCGCACGACGAGCTTCTTGCCCGCATTGACAGCACCTTGGCCGYGGACCAGGCCAGCGCGACGCAGCTGGCGGACATGCTTTGCGAGGAGAACACGCGCTTCCCGCTGCCGCCAGGCGTCTATGAAGAGGTGCTGCAGCGCATTGAGCGCCGCGGGGCAACGCAGTTCGCGGATGGCGGCGAGGAAACCCGCGTCCAGACCGGCGCTCCCGGCATGGCTTCCCCGCCCACCACGCCCTCGACCGCGCCGGTACCGCCGGCCGACCAGGCCATTGCCGGCGCGGAGCAGTCCAAGGGGGTGGGCGACACCCTGAATGGCCGCTTTGTACTGGAGGAATGCCTTGGCGTGGGGGGCATGGGTACGGTCTACAAGGCGCTGGACCTGCGCAAGCTCGAGGCCTCCGACCGCAAGCCCTATATCGCCATCAAGGTTCTCAATGTGCAGTTCCGCGGTCATCCGAAATCGCTGATAGCACTGCAGCGCGAGGCGCGCAAGGCGCAGACGCTGGCGCACCGCAATATCGTGACGGTCTATGATTTCGATCGCGATGGTTCGGTGGTCTACCTGACCATGGAGTACCTGTCGGGCAAGTCGCTCAATCGCGTCTTGCGCGCGCCGGATTTCGCCGGCATGCCCTTCGCCAAGGCACTGCCAATCGTTACCGGCATGGGCAGGGCGCTTTCCTATGCGCATGAACGTGGCTTTGTCCACTGCGACTTCAAGCCTGCCAACGTGTTCCTCACGGACAGCGGTGAAGTGAAGGTGATCGATTTCGGCATCGCGCGGGTCTTCCAGCAACCGGCGGACGATGCGGACCCGACCGTGTTCGACCCTGGCACGCTCGGCGGCATGACACCAGCCTATGCCAGTCCCGAGATGTTCGAGCATCGCGAGCCGGACCCGCGCGATGACATCTACGCGCTGGCCTGCGTGACGTATGAACTGCTGACGGGCCGGCATCCTTACGAGCGGTTGTCGGCCAACCAGGCACGCGGTGCCGGCCTCAAGCCGCAGCGGCCGAAGTCGCTGAGCCGCGGCCAGTGGCGAGCGCTGCGTGCCGCGCTGTCCTTCGATCGCGCGACGCGCACGCCCACCGTGGCACGCTTCCTGGCCGACCTGGGAACCGAGCGCAGCGGCGCGATGCCGATGGCCAGGCTGGGTGCTGTGTCCCTGGCCGGTGTGCTGGTGGCAGGCGGCGTGGGTTACTACGCATGGCGCTCGCGTCACCCGCCGGACGGCCAGGCTCAGCCCCCGACACAGACCGCTCCCGCGCCCGTCGCAACGCAACCCGCCCAGCCTGCGCCGCCGCAAGCGCCATCGCGCCAGGAAGCCAAGGCGGAGCGCGCGCTCTCCATGCAGGCTGTCGCGCCGGTGCTGGCGCGCGTGCCTTGCTCGCTTTTCTCGGCATCGGCGCAGGAGCATGCGCTGCAGGTGCGCGGCTACGTAGCGGACCGGTTCGGCATCAAGCGCTTGAAAGATGAACTGGAGGCGGTTCCCGGCGTGCAGACACTGAACCTTGACGTGCAACCGCTGGGTGACGACAAGTGCGATGTGATCAAGCTGATCGGGCCCTACTGGTCGGGGCGCCGCGACGGGGACGCGCTCACCACGATCCGCACCAGGGCGCCAGGTGCTCAGCTGACCGAGGGTACACCGTTGATTGTCGATATCACGACGCCGCCTTACGACACCTACGTCTATGTCGACTACTACATGGCGGACGGCAAGGTCGTGCACATGGTGCCCAGCCAGCGCGCCAAGGCCAACCAGGCTCCCGCCAGCTATCACGCGACCGTCGGCAGCCTCGGCGACTGGGTGATCGCAAAGCCGTTTGGCACGGAGCTGATCGTGCTGCTCACCACGCCAGCGCCGTTGTTCGACGCGCTACGCCCGGAGGTGGAGTCCAGGCAGGACTATCTGCGCGCGCTTGAACGGCAGTTGGGGCCGATGGCCGCCAAGCATGGAGATGACCACATCGGCGCCGACRTGGTGCAGATATCCACCAAGGCGCGCTAGTCGGCCAGCTTGCCCCGACGGGACTGGCACGGAAGCCGCTACTTCATGTCTCGCACGACACGAAAGCCATTCTGCGACTGGCGCACGCTGGCGCTGTACTTGAATCGGGTGGAGGAGAGCATATAGCTCGCGCCCTCCAACCAGGAGCCGCCACGGATCACGCGTACGCTGCAGCCGGGTTCGTCCCAGGCACGCCCGTCAACCGGTGCGTTTTTGTAGGAAATGTGCCAGCAGTCGGCGACCCATTCCCACACGCTGCCATTCACGTCGTGCAGGCCCAAGGCATTGGGGGCAAAGGAGCCGACGTTGGCCGGCGTATCGGCGCTCCACGGATCGCCGCAATCCTTGCAGTTCGCCGTTCCCTTGCGCATCTGGTCGCCCCACCAGTAGAGCGTTGAGGTGCCGCCCCTGGCAGCGTATTCCCACTCGGCCTCGGTCGGCAGGCGATAGTGCTTGCCGGTGGTCTTGTTCAGCCATGCGAGGTATTGCTGGGCATCGTCCCAGCTCACATCGCGCATGGGCGCGTTCCTGGGGGCGCTTGCGACGGTGGCGATACGCGGGCACGCGCCAGCGTCGGCGCAGGCACCCCATTGCTCCACGGTGACTTCGTACTTGCCGATCGCGAAGGGCTGCGCGATGGTGACGCGGTGCGGGGGCTTTTCGGTCGGGTCGCCGCCATTGCTGCCCATGGTGAAGCTGCCCGGTGCGACGTTGTGCAGCACGGGGCAAGCCGGGCAGTCCTTGATCTCACCCGGTTTTATGTCGACCGTCACCGCGCCGGAAGCGGCGGCGTGTTGCGTGGCGGGTGAGGGCGTACTTGCCGGGGCGGCGGGCGCGCTGGCGGATGAAGTGGCTGGCGGCGGTTGCACTTTTCCGGTCTGCGTGCGCGCTGGCGGTGGCGTGACTGTGCCCTGTGCCGCGGTTGGCCCGGAGGCGGCGGGCGCGGTGCGGGCGCGGTCGGCGGGCGGCTCTGCCTTGACGCCCGCCGCACGCAGCCGCTCGATCCTTGCCCGTGCCAGCGGCGCGAAGCGGCCGTTCGGATACGCCTTCAGGTAGGCCTCATAGTCGCTGGGGAAATTGCTGTTCTTGATGGAATCCCAGAAGCTGAGCTCGTATTGTTCATCGCTGTCTTTCGGGAGGATCCCGCGATGCCGGATCGCCGGATTCCCGTCCAGGCTGGCGGAATAGGTGGTGCTGTCGATGGCGGGTGCCGCGTCCGTGTCCAACCGGAGCGGGGCGGGCAGCGAGGACGAGACCCACGGCTGCTGCCGCAGCCCCGTTTGCATGCTGACGATCTCGCCCGCCTGCCGGAAGACTGCCTCGGCATCGAGTCCGGGCATGCGTAGCGTACGCAGCAGCGCGGCGGTGAATACGCCATGGCTGACGCCTTCGGCTGCGGCGATGCCAGGGGCCGTGGCATAGGCGATCAGGGTGTTGGCGGGCGCGGCTGGCGGCTTGAAGGCACCGCCGCGGTACGGATTGTCCAGGCAGGTATCGAGGATCAGCACGTTGCGCATGTCCGGGCGCGGCACCGACATGCTTGCCAGCACGGTGCGAAGCTCGGTGCCCGCCGTGAGCAAGCGGGCGGGCGTGCGGCTGCCCGCATCGACGGGAATCAGCACCGGGTTGTCCGCGACCTCGATGCCGTGCCCGGCGAAGTAGAACAGACCGACGCCGCCTGCTTGCAACCGTTGCCGGAATTCGGCAAGCGCGCTTGCCATGCCGTCACGGTCCAGGTTTTCGCGGAGCATGACGTCAAAGCCGAGAGCTGCCAGGGTCTGGCCCATGGCTTGCGCGTCGGTGGCGGCATTGGGCAGCGGTTCGTCCGCATACGCGGCATTGCCGATGACAAGGGCGAGACGCCGGGCCTGGCCGTTCCCGGCGGAAGTGGCCGTGAGCCGTGCTTCGGTGGTGGACGCTGGCGTGTCGATGCCGGCTTCGGCACGCACGGCCGCTGCCAACGCGAACAGGCATATGACAAGGAGTTTTCGCCACATATTCAGGCCTTGTTCGTACGGCGCCGAAGTGCATCGGCGGTCCCACGCGCAAGCGGCGTGACGCGCCACCAGCGAGCGATGATACCCGGCCATCACCCGGCCGGTCCGCCTCGTCCCTGGCGCCGACGCGATGCAGCGCGGGCGGCACTGGGCTCGCTCAATCAACCATAGCACAGCGATTGTGAATCCGGAGGTGCTTCGCAACGCAAGGTGGCGCAGCAAGCTCACTGTTGCCTGCGCCCAGCGATCGCGCACGGCAGCACCAAGTATCTTTTTGCAGTTTTCCGTTCTAAGCTAAATGACGAAATGCAAAAGCGCTGACGAAGAGCAAGAATCCACCGCGCTTTCGAGGTCACGCGAATTGCCTGCGTCCGTTGCTTTGCAGCGGCGCCGGGTGCACGCGTTGCCACACAGGTGTTGCCTTGCATGTTCCGGCGCGGACCGTTGTTCGGGAGGGCTATCGTATGCACAGGCGAACCGTGCTCGGCACACTGGCAGCGTCTCTGTTGGCGCCGTTGCCCTCGATCTCGTTGTCCGCCACATCCCCGCCCAATGCCGAGGTCTACATCATCTGGCCCCCCGATGGCGCCGTGATCGACGGCGGCAAATTCTGGGTGCGCATGGGCCTGCGCAATATGGGGGTCGCGCCCAAGGGGACCGACATGCCCAATGTCGGCCATCACCACCTGCTGATCGACACTGACCTGCCGCCGATGGACAAGGAGATTCCGAACGACCGGAACCACGTGCACTTTGGCGCGGGCGAGACCGAGGCGCGGATCGAGCTGYCGCCAGGCAAACACACCTTGCAGTTGCTGCTCGGCGACAAGGACCATAAGCCCCACGATCCGCCGATCTACTCCAAGAAGATCACCATTACCGTTCGATAAGGCCCGGGCCGCCGGGCCGGCGGCACGATACGGGAGAGAGTCCATGCGTAAGCTCATATCTGCTGCCGCGCTCGCCGCCAGCCTGCTTCTGAACGGTGTCATGCCGGCCAGCGCGATCGCGGGTCCGACGCCCGCGCCGTCCAATGCCTACCTGTACATCGGCTACCCCAACAACAACCAGGTCCTGCCGGCGGGCAAGCCGATCAAAGTGTGGTTCGGGCTGCGCAGCATGGGCGTGGCGCCGCGTGGCGTGAAGTTTCCCAACACGGGTCATCACCATCTGTTGATCGATACGGACTTGCCGCCGATGGACAAGGAAATTCCTAACGATCGCAACCATGTGCATTTCGGCGCCGGCGAGACCGAGACCACGATCGAACTGCCACCGGGCAAGCACACCCTGCAGTTGCTGATGGCCGATGACAAGCACATCCCGCACAACCCGCCGATCTATTCCAAGAAGATCACGATCTACGTGAAGTGATCGCGTTCCGGTACGGCGCGGAACGCACCGCGCCGCCGGGATCGCGGTTGCGCCGCGCGCGTGCCTCCGTGGTGGGAAAGCGCTACCCCCGAACTGAACGTATCGCGCGCATCACGCCTCCCCCTGTTTCCCAGTCACGCTGAGCGCGATCGCCGCGCCCCGCTGGCGTCTGTCGCTGACGAGCGAACACATGGTGTCTGTTGTGTTGGTATGCGCCCGCCAGATTTAGGCCGCCGTGCACTGTGCGCTGGCGCCATTTTCCCCGCCTCGAAAAATTTCTTCCCACGTCCCGCCTGCGTTTGCGGGCGATTCACGCTGACCTGGCCCGCCTTGGCACACTCCATGCGTTTGTACCTCCCGAGCGCAGAAACAATGCTCGAACCAACCGAACCC
>NZ_JBFTNE010000186.1:0-6381 GCF_056397325.1 Cupriavidus sp. 05N39 | reverse complement strand
TTCATCGTGCGACGATTCTCGGACTTCGCCTCATTCCATCTCACGCTACGCCGGAGTTGCTCTGCGCCTCCGGCAACCCGCGACGATTGCCGACGTCTCACCTCGAATAGCTCGCGACGCCGCTCCTCAAATAGCCCGGGACGTAACACTTGGGGGCCGCGCGAGTCATCGGGCCGTAACCAAAGTGAACGCGGATGTGGCCTCGAAAACAATAGACCCGAAGGCCGAGCCCTCACTGTGTAGGCGAAGGCAGCATGGGTAGCCGAAATCTGACCGACACGGCTACTTCACTTCGGCGGGGTGTAAGCGACGGCACGATGACAAGGACACGCTAAGCAACTGGAGAAGCCCTCCTCGCCCCGGCGCGAAATCGTCGGAGCAAGGTAGGTTCTATAACCGGAGAACCCGGGAAGTGGATCGAAGGCGAGAGGGTGGCGGATGGGTCCGTAGTAGCTGTGAAGCCGGGTAACGCTGGCGGAGCGAAGGGGCCCTGCTGTTTGTAACGTCCTCAACAACATGGGAGGCAAGGACGAGATGACAAAGACGTCCGTTAGTTTGCAGGACCTGAGGCGGGGACTATACGTCAAGGCGAAGACTGAACCGTCCTGGCGTTTCTGGGGCTTGTACGTCCATGTCTGCAAGACGGAGGCACTACGCGAAGCGTACGAGATGGCCAGATTAAACAACGGAGCACCGGGTATTGACGGCGTGACGTTCGAGGTCATCGAGGCGCAGGGCGTGGAGGCGTTCCTGGAGCAGATACGGGGCGAACTGGTGGACCGTACCTACCGGCCACTGCCGGCACGGAGGAGGGAGATACCGAAGGACGGGGGAAAATTCCGCGTCCTATCGATACCCGCTATCCGTGATCGAGTGGTCCAGGGTGCGCTCAAGCTGATACTGGAACCGATCTTCGAGGCAGATTTCCTGCCGGGGTCGTATGGCTATCGTCCCAAGAGGACCGCACATGAAGCGGTGCAGCGAGTGGCGACGGCGATCGTGCAGGCGAAAACCCTGGTCTTAGATCTGGATCTACGCGCCTACTTTGACACCGTGCGGCATCATCTGCTGCTCGGCAAGGTGGCGCGGCGGATCAATGATCGGGACGTCATGCATCTGCTAAAGCTGATGCTGACTGCATCGGGCAAACAAGGCGTTCCGCAGGGCGGGGTGATTTCGCCGCTGCTCAGCAATATCTATCTCACAGAGGTGGATCAAATGCTGGAGCGCGCGAAGGATACCACGCGCGAAGGGAAGTACACTCACGTCGAGTATGCCCGCTTCGCTGACGACCTGGTCGTGCTGATCAATGCCCACCCGCGCCATGCGTGGTTGCTCGGGGCCGTGACCCGACGCCTTCGGGAAGAATTTGCCAAACTGCAGGTCGAAATCAATGAAGAGAAGAGCCGCACCGTGAATCTGGCATGTGGAGAGAGCTTCGGCTTTCTGGGCTTCGACTTCCGTCGCATCCGAAGCATCCGGAACAAGGTGTGGCGACCGCAGTACACGCCCAAGCTGAAAAAGCGAACGACGTTACTGCGAAAGCTCAAGGATGTGTTCAGGCGATATAAGTCGCAGCCGGTGGGCCGTGTTGTCGAATTGATCAACCCGGTGCTACGTGGCTGGGTGAACTACTTCGCTGTTGGACATTCCAGTGAGTGCTTCAGCTTCGTGAAAGACTGGGTGGAAAAGAAGATCAGGCGCCACATGCAGCGATCCCGGCAGCAACAGGGCTTCGGCTGGGAGACGTGGAGTAAGCGGTGGTTGTATGGCGAACTGAAGCTGTTCAATGGCTATAAGGTTCGCTACAAAACGCAAATGAAAGCGTCCCCAGCATGATAGGTCCCATAAGCGTTGACATGAAGCAGGCAGGAGAGCGTAGTGCCGGAAAACGGCCCGCTGCGTTCGATGAGGCGGGAGCTGGAAACGTGGCCACGGCAGCCGGACTGAGGCCCACTGCGAAAGCAGTGGAACTGCCACCGGAGCCTAACGTGCGCGCGCCAGTTCTCGACCCTACAAGATTAGAGAAGCCGCAGGCTAGGAAAAATGAGTCGATTGAGCGCAATGGAGAGCGTGTTGGCGTGCATTCTGGGGGCAAAGATATGGCTAGAATGCCGCGACATACTTCCTCGCGCTGCGTAACTCCTTCTTCAGCTAAGGGTAATGTTGTTGACATCAATCGAGACGACCAGCGGCTCCGGGATCGCTTGACCGTCGGGCAGGCGCGGATAGATACGACGTCTTGTCGGGAAGCGGATGCCTGAAACCGTGATGTAGTCGCCGACGTAATGCGCTCCGGCTGTATTGCCGGCGATCTCCACGTCATAGTCGAGGCGGCGTACTAGATTGTCGGAATCAACGTAGATTGCCTGTGCATTGCTGAAGACCTCTAGCGAATCTGGGTAGCGCACCTCGATCTTGCGCCACGTTTCGCCGCGCTCTGTCCATGTCCCAGCGTCCTCGCACACTACACCGTCCCATGCGAGCAAGAATGGTGTATTCAGGTAGGTCCACATCGCACAGCCAGCGAAGAAGGCTAGCTGCAGGGGATCCCAAGGGGTTTCCAGCTTGTGTCCTTCGAACGAGGTGCGGGGCTGCATACGCTCTTGCAGAACTTGGTTAGCCGCATCTAGTAGAGCGATTCGGCGTCCCATAAAGTCACTCCTGCTCGCGAGCGTTCCGAACGGTTCGTGTGATGCCCATTGCCTGTCGGTACTTACTGTGACCGTAGTCGTGTCGAGTACACCGGGTTGGGATTTGATAGCCCATAGTGCCCCACCTTGGCTCAAGTCGGCCTGGACCTTTGTAAATTTCCGCCATTGGGTGATGCCCCCGTGGGCGTCGATGATGGCTTTCGCGATGCTGTTCATAGAATGGACCTTTTTCATTACCTAGCCTGTGCCACATGGCGATTGAGAATAAGGGCGACCATCTCACACGCGCCGGCGAATAGGCCAATGCCCCAGATTGCCTCAGTCGCCAGAATCGCCGCACCTATCGCGCTGCCAATGGAAAAGCCGAAGTACATGGTCGACGTGTTTAAGGCCAGCGAGAGCGGTGCCTGGGACGGGCTGCCGGCTGCCATCAGGCGCGACATCTGTGCCGGGAAGAACGCCCAGACGGCGAAGCCCCATACCGCGATCGCCGCCAGGACTGGTAACAGCGCCGGGCCCGCCGAATGCGTGGAGGCCGACAAGGCGAGCGCCCAGAATGAAAGTGCCAGGGCGAAAAGCGAGTAGCGCGCCACCCGGCTCGAGCCAAACTTGTCCGTCAGCGTCCCTCCCGCCGTAACACCCACTGCCGCCGCCAGGCCCCACATCGAAACAGTCGCATTGATGCCAACTGCGTCGAATTCAAGCACGCGAGAGAGGTAGGCTGCGATATAGGGATATGCAGCATAGGCACCAATGGACCAGAATAGGCTCACCGAAAGCAATCGGACGACGGCAGGCTGACGGGCGATTGAGAGCCGTTGCGATAGCGTTGCCACAGGAATGCCAGCACCGGCATCCCGGGCGACGCCGACGAGAATCCCTGCAATCGCCGTCAGGCTCATCGCGCCGACCGCCAGAAAGGTGGCACGCCAGCCGAAGGCATGTCCCACTACGCCGCCAAGAGGCAAGCCCAGCGCGATCGCCAGTGTCATACCCCCGCTCACAATGGCCAACGCCCGGCCTCGCTTGCTAGCAGATACGATCGCACCGGCAAGGGCGTTGGCGTTGGGCACATATAGACCAGAAGCAACGGCCATCATCACGCGTGCGGTCATCAGCAGCCCGAAGCTGGGCGACCAGGCGGCCAGCAGGTTTCCTCCGCCAAAGATGGTCATGGCGAACAGCAGTACGCTGCGACGCCGTAATCGCGCCGTCATGACCGTCGCGACAGGTGAACTCACGGCCATGGTCAGTGTGAATACCACGACGAGCAGTGCGATATGTGGCACGGTCATCCCGAAATCGGCTGCCATCGTAGATAGCAGAGGCGCAATCATGAATCCCTCGGTGCCAATCGCAAACGTGCCGAGCGCCAGAAACAAGGCGGGTACAAGCGAGTCGTTGCGTTCGGGGGCGGGTACCGCGGAGGCCGCGGGTGCCGTTACCGCACGGCTATTGTGTGACACAGATCTTCTCCTGCGCGTGGTCACTGGCACTCCGGGCCGGGGCGCCAGGCTTCTCGTTAAACCGGGATGGGGTTATCGGCGATGTACTGGTTGAAGTCGTGAACCAACTGATGCTCGCCGAGTCCCGGGTTATCGCGCATGGCGCGAATGGACTCGACAAACACCTCATGCTCTTCGGTCCCGAGGCCGCGCATGGTTTCTTCGATAAACGCGTCCARGGGCATGGCACGCGGATCGCCGCTCTTCTTGACGAGGTCGGTGTCGACCCAAGGCGGTGCGATCTCCTGGACTGTCACGTTGGTCGCGCGGAGCATGAAGCGCTGCGACAGGGCATAAGAGTGCAGCGCCGCTTTCGATGCGGARTASACYGCRTTAGTGGCGATCGGGACATACGCCAGCACCGACGTGTTGTAGATAATCGTCGAGCGAGGTTGACCCTTCAGATGCTCGACGAGCTCCGATGTCATGCGGATCGGGCCCAAGAGGTTKGTGTCGAGGATGCTGCGAGACGYGGCRTCCTCGACGGKRGTSGASGCGTCGTCAAACGGCATGATGCCCGCGTTGTTGATCAGAACGTTCAGCGTSGGATAGTCCGAGATCAAGTCCTTCGCCACRCGCGCGATGTCGGCAGCSTCGGAAATATCGAGTTCGACGCCATCGATGCCGGGATACTCCGCGGAGATCTGCCGCAGAAGTGCTTTGCGGCGTCCAGCAATGATGACCTTGTTTCCCAAGGCATGGAAGGCCTTCGCCAACTCCAGGCCAATGCCCGACGTCCCGCCCGTAATAAAGATGGTGTTCCCGGTGAGTTGCATTACCACATCCTTTCGTTAGAAGAGAAAGCGCTTGCCTCAGTGCTTCAGACAGCAGCGCCACTTGCCCTCTAATGTGGTGGAAACCCATGCGGTTTCACATGTCATTAATCCGTCGATTCGGGACAAAATGATCGGGGAGRCGATCATCACTGTCCGGTGTGAGRCCGATTAGGTSGGCTTTGCGCACAATGTCGGCTAGGCATCGCCGCAGCGCGGTGTACCTTGACGGTGATATCGCCGATGCCAAGTTCGGCTGCWATCTGCTTGTTCWTCGCACCRCGGAMTACATGAACTAGCRCTTCGCGCTCCCTGTGCGTGAGCGATTGGTAGGCATTGAGCCATTCAGTGCGCAAGCGCTCTGCACGCAGCCGAACTCCATCCTCGGCGATCGCAGCTGTAACCGACTCGATCACCTGATGATCGGAAAGCGGCTTGAGCAGAAAGTCCGAGGCACCTGCTTTCATGGCGCGCAGGCAACTGCCGATGTCGGGGAAGCCCGTCATGAAGATGAAGGGCATGCGATGGACCTCGGTGGCCTTTTGCTGAAAGTAGAGTCCGCTTTCACCTTGCAGGCGGACGTCGAGCAGCAAGCAGCTCGGTCGGTCCGGCTTCTCGGACGCGTTAGAGGTGGCTGTGCCCTCGACGGTACACGCGGCAAAGCCGGCGGAGCGGAGGAGGCTGGACAAAGATGTGCGGATTGCATCTTCGTCGTCGACGATGCAGACGAGTGGCCGCTCGTCGCATGTGCGATTGCTGGGCATGCTTGTTCGGTTGCCGGTTCCGGGGCGGAGCCCCATGCCTGCGGGGGCGCCGCGAAGGCATGGCAAGGATAGGGTTGGACGTGTCTCCGCGGACAGACGAAATCGCGGAGATTCCGGACATCTTCAGGCTGCGCGGCGCTCGACTCAGGCAGTCGACTTGACGGCGTTGGGCGCCGGGAATAGATTGCGCGAGAGTCTCACGAAACTGTCATTGGGACGCTGACGTAACGAGAAAGAAGCAATGCGGCAAATCGGCTTGATTCTAGAAAATGGATTCCAGGTCATCGGTCTCTCGGCGCTATCCGCGTTTGAACTGGCCAATGTGGAGCTCGGCGAAGAGGGCTACCGCATGACGATCCTCTCCCAATACGGAGGTATCGTTCATTCGACGATTGGCTTGGGGATCGTGACCACCAAATTCGACACGATGCCCGATACGTTGATGGTTGCGGGGATTCGTGTCCCGGGCCCCCTGGATCCCGGGCTGAAGTCCTACATCAGCCGTGCGGCCCACGAGGCACGACGTGTCGCGGGCATCTGCACGGGCGCGTTCGCGCTTGCAGAGGCCGGCGTGCTGGACGGAAAGACTGCTACCACCCACTGGCTGCATGCCAGACGATTGCAGGAAACCTTTCCTCAGGTTCGTGTCGACGAGGATCGGATTTTTGTGCAGGACGGAAACATT
>NZ_JBFTNE010000185.1:0-6514 GCF_056397325.1 Cupriavidus sp. 05N39 | reverse complement strand
CATTCTTGGCACCTATGGCCTAGTGTTGCGTTGGTTTTGGTTTTCAGGTTTTGTTGTATTTCAGCCGGAAGACGGACGGATTTTCCACAGGGCCCCACTTTTTTGGCTAGCACGTGTTGCGTGCCCGTGGCACCCGTCTTCGTTGCGTTGAGCTTTGTGTGGAGGCGCAACGGAAGGACACGCCAGGCCGGGAGTCTGACGACCGCGGTGTTGCGCGTTGCGCACTAGGGCGTGGGACTACGATCGCGTCCTTGGCTTGACCCCCAGTTCCCACAGGACGTCGATGTTGCGAAGGTATATGGAGACGTTCTCGGCCGAACTGTGGATGATCGAGTGCTCGCGCCCATCGACGGCGTCAACTTTTGCCGTCCACGGATCTTCCAGGCACTGGCAAACATCCTCAATATCGTCGCGATACTGCTGCAGCGCCTTCGGGGTCCAGGTCCGCATTGCATCTGAAGCCAACAACACAGAGAGCGTACCCTTGCGCTCCCCGATATACCGCACAGGTGAGAGCAGGCCGCCGACGTAAAGCATCATGAGCGCGTCGATCACGCGATCGTCATGGTCCTCGTCCCAGATGACTGCGAGGTCAAGGAATGCGCAGCGATCGAGCCGGTTCAGAAGCTCGTCATGCCAGACCGGCGCCCGAAGGATGGAGTAATGTGTTCCCCGGCCGAGGTTGCCCACAGGGCGGGTTTCGTCATGCAGGGTCTGGAAGAAGGGGCAATAGGACATGAACGCTCCTTTCGGGAGAGAGACGGCTTCCGCCGCGGAACCGCAGCCATTTCGTGGCTGCGAGCATCAATGCAGACAGTATCACGCCGGATGGCATTCAGCGTCGCCGCGCTTAGTTCCGGCGTTTAGGATTCTCAGGCATCGCGACGATTGCCGCTTCGGGTAGGGCGCCAAGTTCTGCAAGCTTGTCCCGGGCGTCACGATACTGCTCGTAGAATCTGGCCCACTTGCTGAATCCGCCCAATTCACCAACGGCACGTAGCATTGCGAGGTGGGAAGCCGTCAGCAATTGCACGGTGGCTTCAAGCTCCGTAATCCTGAGGTCCTTGTCGGCAAGCGTCGCGGCCATGTCAGCGCCAGGTCGCTTGGCAGCGCGGCCACGCCAGCGCCGGTATTCCGCTTGGCGCTGCTGATACTCGGCAAGCAGCCTGCAGCGTGACTCGCTGCGGGTGATCGACGACGCTGCCTTGATGGACGGATGCAGCCGGGCGACGGCGCGCGCCGAGATGTCCTCGTCGTCGGTCAGCAATACCTCAAGGATCTCGCGCATTTTCCCATCATCGGCCGACGCCGCTTCATTGGCTTTATTCATCAAGTATTCCCTGTTGTCGGGGCAAGGAGAGGTCAATGCCATCGGGGAAGGGACGGTGGCCCGGCCGCGTTTTGAGCAGCCCTTGTACGCCAGCCAGCCGTTTTTCCGCGTGGTCGAGCTGGTTTTGCCAACCAATGCTGGTCGATGGGCGGGCCTTGATCGTCTCCACGGCGAGCTTGAGCTGACCCTCGAGCCGGATCAGGTTCCGCCTGTGCTCCGGCAGGTCAGTGGCCGAGAGGTGACGACAGTCGGCAAAGCACTCCAGATGCTTGGCGCACGGATCGACCGTGAACGAGTTCAGGCAGTGCCCATAAGGGGTGGCATGGAATCCGTCCGCTTCGGCGCGCAGGTACTCGTATGCGGCCGCGTCGCCCTCCGTTTTCTGGATGCGCCGGAAGGCATCGACGATCGGACCGCTGGCCTTGCCACCCTTGATGAGTCGGGCAACCGTGCCGGCTTTTTCGCCGAGCAGGATCTCGACGTCCTGTGGAATTTCAATCTGGTCAAGATCCTCCGCCAGGCTGCGATGGTCGTATTCATAGCTTTGTGCAACGCTGCGCCGGTTGAAGCGCTTTGAGATGATCGTGTCGGCAACGCCAAGCCGGAACAGCTCGGTGTTCTGCATGTGGCGCAGCATGTGTGCCTCGATCTTCAAGGCCCGGTCTTCGTCGGTCTGTCCGTACTTTTCAAACAGCGTCGGCAGGTGCTTCGCGTCACCCAGCGACTGTCCGATGAACGTAGGGTCTGGCCGGTTGACCGCCATGTAGCGGGTCACATCGCAAAGCCCATCGTTGCGTTCCTCGGCCACCGACCGTTTGGGCTGCACGAACAACAACTCCCAGGGCTCAACGAATCCCGTGGCCAGCGGAAGCCGCATGGTGTCGGACACCTTCGTTGGCGTCGTGAACCGGATATGCTCCTCGAGCTCGCCAACGTGCAAGTATGCAGCGTGCCACTCCATCCGCTTTCCAAGGCCGATCGGCGAGCCATCAGCATATCGGAAGCGCATGCTTGTCTTGCCTTCACGCATCGCCTTCACCAGACGATTCCCAAACACGTAGACAGCCATGTCGAGGGTCAGTGTGCCATTTCGCCACAGCGCACACTGGTGGTCATACAGTTCATCAAACACTGACGGATCGAGGCCATCGCGGTAGCGTTTTATGAACGGATCTCGCTCAATGCCTAGCCAGAACGGGTTGCCTGCCAGACGGGTGTAAAGCTCGATGACAGGTACGAGACTGTCGACCGGATACCATGGCAATAGTCGCTCCGTCTCACATTGCAGTTTCAGCGTCGCGCGGAGCGGTTCTGTGAGCTTGGCTACACGGTCAAGTGTCTCTGTCAGCAACGCCCGGAACATTTCCGGGACTGGCTGGGCGCCTTCAAACAGGACGCGACTGTCCGCTTCAGCGTCCTGCTGCTTTTCCGCAAAGTGGCGCACCATCAAGGATGTCGAGATGCCACCGGACTCACCGGCTGGACGACCCTTCGAGTCCAGATACGTCCGCTCACGCTTCCAATCGACCGGCAGCAACGCAACTTCCCCTGCACGCATGCCGGTCACGATTAGAGTGCGCACCGCAGCGAACCGCAGCTCGTCCATGAACGTGCGTGGCCGTTCGGTCATCACGATGCGGGTCAGCTCCCAGAACGCCCGGCGCTCAGGCAGGCGTTCGCCGCGCTTGCGAGCCTCCAGGTCGGCCCGTAGTTCATCCTGCGACCAGGTATGCTTTGCTTTGTTCGTACCTTTTACTTGCATGCGCGGCACAGCTAGCGACGAGTACAAAGGGCCTGCATCGCAAATGTGCTGAGCGTCAAACACCGTCTTGACGATGCCGGCCACCTGATCCCCCAGCTTGCCGGTCGCCTGGCATGCTGTTGCAATACGAACAGCCGCACGCAGATCGTCGGCGGTCAGTTGCCACGGGGTCTTGTCCACGCACGTGGCGAGCACCCGCAGCGGACGCGCGATGCTATGTGCCACATACCGCGTGGTGTTACGCCTGAACAGCAACTGTTCAGCCACCGCTGCCTTAATCAGGTCTTGCCACGAGACAGCCAGCGCTCGCCGGGGCAGTGGCATCAGGCCACGCTCGACGCGCTCTGCATTGACGATAGCCAGCGCCTTCGCCTCGGCGCCGAGATCTCGCAGGTAGTGGTTTGGGGGTGGCACGTCACCGGTAACCGCCGTCAGATTCCAGCCGACACCGTCACGAGCAGTGCCTGCCTCGTCCAGAGGTATGTCCCACTGCAGGCCCTTTTCACGGACGAGTGCCTTGCCCAACTCGATGAAGGCAGAGTAGTGTGGGTTCATCGGCGCTCGCCTTCCAACTCGTCGATGACCGCCTGTATTTCGGCGATCGTGCGCTGCAGTTGCAGGTAGGCCGGCGATTGGGCATCACCACGAGAACTCTGCTCGAAGAGCAAGACCACTTCACGCATTGCGGCCAGCACACTCTCGTGCATCGTTTTGTCGTGCAAAGGCATAAACTTCCTGCACCCGTAGCACGACGTCACCGGATTGTAGGGGCAGGCTGGTTGCCCCGACGTGCAGCCGCCGATGCCGGCGATCGGGATGCCGTGAGGCACGCCGGCGATCTGCTGTTCTCCCTTGAGCTGGGTGAGTTCTTCCGGGGAGACGAACCGATCGTGCGCGATCTTTGCCACCCGCCGGTATATATCTGACGCGCCGAGTGCTCGGTTGACCCGTTCCGCGTGAGAGGCTGATGCCGCAAAGTACACCAGCCCCGTCCGTACATCGGAATGCCCCATGAACTCGGCGAGTTCTTCGTGGCTTGCACCAGCGTCAACGAGGCGTTGGGCTGCCGTATGACGAAGGTCCATCGCGCAAGCGTCGTCCCCGATGAGGCGTTCCATGCAGCGGGCGATGCGAGAGCCGGCCTCATGATTGGAACTGACGTCGAAGACGCGATCGCTCGCGTCACGACCTTGCAAATCTGCATAGGCAATCAGGGCCGTGAATAGCACCGCCCACTCCTGTTTCACACGACGGACCATCGGCCTTTTTCGAAGCCTTCCCCGCTGCTTGACCATGAGAAACGTGAGGTGAACGGCCGGTTCGCCGCGGGGCTCTGTCTGCCAGACCCGTACATCACGCATCGTCAGCATCGCGACCTGAATTGGGCGCATGGCGAACTGATAGGAACAGAGCACCATCGCAGCCTCGCAAAGCTCGTCGTGCGCGATGCCTGACCAGCCTCGGGCCCTCACGAGGTCCGACGTTTCGTCCAGGTAGCGAACGATTACGGCTTCTTCATCAGCACTCAGGAAGACATCGCCCGACCGCACACCGGCATATGAGTCCGACGCGGGGCCGGGCAGGGCAGCGCTGACATAGGTCAGATAGGACTCGGACCACCCGTGCTGGCGATGTCTGCATAGCAGCCGCAGAACCGCCTTAACGAAACGATAGGCGTGAACCGGCAACTGACGGGCGCGCAGCGCCATCCATATCGTTGATATGCGGGTTGGGCCGGCTGCAACAACGCGGTCGACGTCATGCACATCGAGATGCATTGCTGCGATCAATACATTGAAGCAGGTCGAGATATGCAAGTCTTCGCCCAACAGGAAGACCAGTAGATGCTTCTGCAGAGCGCCGTAGACAGCAGGATACCGGCCAAAGTCGAGCCGGAACATCCGACCATTGATGTGAAGTCCGAAGACATCTGTCTGACGGACTGCCGGGATGGAGCGGAGTTGGTCGTCGAAGTCGTCGTAGTAGCGTACAACGGGCGGTAGCTCAGGCAGTGACGCCACCATGCTTTCGAGCACCGATGGCTCGGCTTGCCCACGAAGCCGGGATGGGAAGGCCTCCAGCATGATCAGCGTCCCTGCGGCAGCGCGCGCAGCAAGGCCACACGATCGTCGAATGCGTCGTTCCATACGCTCGCGAGTCGGCTTTCAAAGACAGCCCTAGCATAGCGCGACGGCATGTCCGACTCTTTCGACCATCCGAAGAATGTACGCAGTTTCTGCAGCGCTTCGGGCATCGAGTCGCCTCGCTCCAGCAGCTGGTGAAGCCGCAATACGGCGCTGGTGTGCCGGAGGTCGTGGCAGGTGACCGACTTCTTTCCGGTGCGGTCGTGCAGTTCCTGCAGCACATCCGTAGGCAACGCTTTCGATATCGTTGTAAAGATCTTCGTCAACGACTCTGTGGAAAGAGGGCCGCCAGTCTGGGCGTTTAACATGAACGAATGGGAAGGCCGGCCCCGGTAATTTTCGCAATAGATCTGCACCAGGCCCGCCGTTGCGTCGCTGACGGGAATTTGCCTGACCGAATGGAGCGTTTTGATGCTGGGTTTCGAGTAACGGCTGTCGCTGCCAACTTCTTCATACTCGTTTTGCCGGACGTTCAGCCAGTACCTTGTCCGGCCAAGTTCGCGGTCATAGCTGCTCTTGATGGCGTCTGCTGGCAGCAGCAAGAGTTCGCCGCGGCGCAGACCCTGATGCAGCATCAGCACGAATGCGATGAAGACCCGCCAGCGGGTGTGCGCGCGCTGGAAGGGATTGGCATCCGATTCCGGATCCAGGATCTGATAGAGATTCTCGACCACGCTGGAGGGCAACGACCGAACGGTCTCGCTGCGGGCACCTTGGCGAATGTGAAGCTGGCGGTAAAGCGTCGATAGTCGGTGGATGCGCGCCTCGATCTGTCGCATCTTCGCGTCCGCCGACTTCGACAGCCATGTGATCACCGATGTCACGAATGCCAGTCCGGTCTGCCACCGGTCCTCATTGCTGCGAGTGGCAACAGGCTGATTACGCAGACTCACGAACCACGACTCGAGAATGTCCGCAAGCCGGGCATCGTCAAGGTCGGATAGCGCGTCATCCAGCGCATTCGCCTTGAATGACCGATCCGCATGCTCATACAGGTTCTCGATGTACCGCAGCCGCATGGTCTGCGTGGACGTTGCCCATTGCGCACCCGCGATGACCAGCCAGACCGCGGCCCAGTACCTGGGCATGTGGTTGCTGTCGACCAGCGCAACCCCCCGGAGCGCCCGCGGCACGGCGGCGGCGCTGACCTGAACGAACATAAAACCTAAACCCACAACAAAAACGCAACGGCGAAAGATACCATAAAAGCACTTTTCCGTTGCGGTATCTGAAGTCTCCGTGCCGTCCCACACGCAACACTTCAGAACATACCAACAG
>NZ_JBFTNE010000184.1:0-6871 GCF_056397325.1 Cupriavidus sp. 05N39 | reverse complement strand
CAGGAATACTGTGCGGTTGCCATGGGCCAGCTTGAGGTTGCGCCAGGTCTCCGTGAACGGATTCCAGTTGATGCGCAGGTCCGGCTGCGGCGCCGGCGAATGCGGCACCCGCGCCGACACCAGCCGCCCGGCCAGCGCCAGCACCACGCACGCGGCCCCGACGTAGAACGGCCCGACGATCTTTTCGCCGTGCGTAAGGCCGGCCAGCTCGCCGCCCAGCAGGGTGCCAAGCAGGATGGCGACGAAAGTGCCCATTTCCACCAGCCCGTTGCCGCCTACCAGCTCGGTCTCGTCCAGGTGCTGCGGGAGGTAGGCGAACTTGACCGGGCCGAACACCGTCGAGTGCAGCCCCATCAGGAAAGTGCCAAGGTAGAGCAATGGCGCGCTGTGCATGGCAAAGCCGGCCATACCCAGCAGCATGATGCCGATTTCCAGGGTCTTCACCAGCCGGATCAGCCGCGACTTCTCGATCTTGTCGGCAATCTGGCCGCTGGTGGCGGAGAACAGCACGAATGGCGCGATGAAGATGGCGGAGATCAGGAACGCCGCGCTCTTGGCGTCAACGCCCTCGAACAGCGCGGTGTGGTAAGTAACCAGCGAAGTGAAGGCGACCTTGAAGAGGTTGTCGTTCATCGCGCCCAGGAACTGGGTCCAGAAGAACGGGCCGAAGCGGCGTGCACTGAGCAGGCGAAATTGGTTTTGTTGGCTCATGTAGGCAGGAAAGAGGTGACCCCGGCGAACCGGGCGGCCCGGTGGGCGCCCGGCGACGTCGCTGACAATGCTCGCACGGCGGCGGGCATGCCATTGCAAGGGATGCTTGCGGTACCGTGCAATACGCATCTCGACCGCGCCCCGCCCTGCCGGGGCCCACCAAGCCTCAACCGCCGTACGGCATCGCCCCCCGGAAGCACTCCGATCCTCGCGCCGGCGCGGAGGCTCAATCGGTCTTTTCTTCCGGCCAGTCGCGGATATAAGCCTTGAGCATGCGGTTTTCGAAGCTTTGCTCCTCCACCACGGCCTTGGCGACGTCATAGAAGGAAATCACACCCATCAGGGTGCGGTTGTCCAGCACCGGCAGGTAGCGCGTGTGGCGCTCCAGCATCATGCGGCGGACTTCGTTGACGTCGGTCTCCATGGTGCAGGTGAGCGGCGCATCGTCCATGACCTTGCGCAGGCTGGTGGTGCCGACGCTGCCGCCATTGGCGGAAAGGGTCTTGATGATCTCGCGGAAGGTCAGCATGCCCACCAGGTCGCCGTACTCCATCACCACCAGCGAGCCGATATCGTGCTCGGCCATGATATTGACCGCCAGCAGCAGTGACGTCTCCGGCTTCACCGTATAGAGCGTGTTGCCCTTGATTTGCAGGATGTCGCTGACTTTCATGATGGTCTCCGCTTGCTGAAACTACTGTTTTGCTGTGTATTGCCTGCCGCGCCCGGCACGGCCTGATGCGCCGATCCTAGCCGAAACCGGCCGCCCAAGTAAAGCACGGGGTGCCGCCAGCGCCGCCAGGGCTATTTGCCGTGCTCGCCGGCGGCAGCGGATGCTACGATGCGCACCGGAGACAACTCTAGCCTTTAACGCCATGTCCGGTACCCGTTTCGACACCCTCGCGCTGCATGCAGGCGCCGCCCCCGACCCCGCCACGGGGGCACGGGCCACGCCCATCCACCTGACGACATCCTTCGTCTTCCGCGACAGCGAGCATGCCGCCTCGCTGTTCAATATGGAGCGCGCGGGCCATGTCTACTCCCGCATCTCCAACCCGACCGTAGCCGTCTTCGAAGAGCGCGTCGCCGCCCTCGAGAACGGCGCCGGCGCGATCGGCGTGGCCTCGGGCCAGGCTGCGCTGCACCTGGCGGTGGCCACCCTGATGGGCGCGGGCTCGCACGTAGTGGCGTCCAGCGCCCTGTACGGCGGCTCGCACAACCTGCTGCACTACACGCTGCGCCGCTTCGGCATCGAGACCACCTTCGTGCAGGCGCGCGATATCGACGCCTGGCGCGCGGCGATCCGGCCGGAGACGAAACTGCTGTTCGGCGAGACCCTGGGCAATCCCGGGCTGGACGTGCTGGACATCCCGACCCTGGCCCAGCTCGGCCAGGACAATGGCATCCCGCTGCTGGTCGACTCCACGTTCACCACGCCCTACCTGCTCAAGCCCTTCGACCACGGCGCCGGCCTGCTCTACCACTCGGCCACCAAGTTCCTGGGCGGCCACGGCACCACCATCGGCGGCGTGCTGGTGGAAGGCGGCACGTTCGACTTCGAGGCCTCCGGGCGCTTCCCGGAACTGTCCGAGCCCTATGCCGGTTTCCACAATATGGTGTTCACCGAGGAAAGCACGGTGGCGCCCTTCCTGCTGCGCGCGCGGCGCGAGGGCCTGCGCGACTTCGGCGCCTGCCTGAGCCCGATGGCCGCCTGGCAACTGCTGCAGGGCATCGAGACGCTGCCGCTGCGCATGGCCCGCCACGTGGAAAACGCGCGCCGCGTGGTGCAGTTCCTGGTGTCGCATCCGATGGTCGAGTCGGTGGCCTATCCGGAACTGGAATCCCACCCGGACTACGAACTCGCCAAGCGCCTGCTGCCGCGCGGCGCGGGCGCCGTGTTCAGCTTCAACCTCAAGGGCAACCGCGCCGCGGGCCAGCGCTTCATCGAGAGCCTGGCGCTGTTCTCCCACCTTGCCAATGTGGGCGACGCCCGCTCGCTGGTGATCCACCCCGCCTCCACCACCCACTTCCGCATGGACGCCGCGGCGCTGCAGGCGGCCGGCATCGGCGAAGGCACCATCCGCCTGTCGGTCGGCCTGGAAGACCCGGACGACCTGATCGACGACCTCAAGCGCGGCCTCAAGGCCGCGGAGAAAGCCATGAGCGGCAAGGGAGGCCAAGCCTGATGGAACTGACAATCGCAGGCCGCAAGGCCCATGCCTACACCGGCGGCAAACCCTTCGACCCCGCCCTGCCCTGCGCCGTATTCGTGCACGGCGCACAGAACGACCATAGCGTCTGGGCCCTGCAGACGCGCTGGTTCGCGCACCACGGCTTCAGCGTGCTGGCGGTCGACCTGCCCGGCCACAACCGCAGCGAAGGCGAGCCGCTCAAGACAGTCGAAGCCATGGCCGACTGGGTGATCGAACTGGTGCGCGCGGCCGGCGTGAGCGCCCCCGCCCTGGTGTTCGGGCACAGCATGGGTTCGCTGATCGCGCTGGAAACGGCCGCCCGCCACCCTGACGCGGTGCGCGGCATCGCCCTGCTCGCCACGGCCTACCCGATGAAGGTTGCCGACGCCCTGCTCGACGCCTCGCTCAACCGCGTGGACCAGGCCATCGCCATGGTCAATGCGTGGTCGCACTCCAGCCTCGCCAACAAGCCCTCCTCGCCGGGACCGGGCTCGTGGATGCAAGGCGGCAGCCAGCGCCTGATGGAACGCGTGGCACAACGCAACCCCGAAGGCCACGTCTTCCACAACGACTTCTCCGCCTGCAACGCCTACGCCAACGGCGACGCCGCGGTGGCCGCCGTGCGCTGCCCCACCCTGTTCATCAACGGCAGCAAGGACATGATGACCTCGCCCAAGGCCGCCCAGGCGCTCGCCGCCAGGATGGCATCGGCCAGCACGGTCACGGTGCCCTGCGGGCACGCGCTGATGGGGGAAAGGCCGGATGAGGTACTGGACGCGCTGGCGGCGTTTGCGCGCAAAGTGGTCGCCGCTGGTTGAAGGCGGCGGCATCGCGAGCGCCTGCCGCTCCGCCGGTTGCTCTCTCGCCTGCGGGAGAGCAACCGGCACGCCGCGCCGTGCCGACTTGCGCCTAGGAACCAGTCGCAGGGTAGTAGGCTCTCGGCGTTGGTGCGCAGCTTGGCCGTGTCCCCTCCGGTGTGCCTACGGGCTACCTCTGCGAGAGACTGGCTTCGGCAGACAACATTGGGCTTGATGGGTGAGCTTTGCTTCCCGCTGGGTAAGTTTGTTCCCTTGAAAGTCTGCTCGGCATATCGGCACCACGCTTTCTGACAGGAGGCGAAAATGGGGAGTTTACCGAGGTCGGACAAGCGAGGATGGGCATTGACGTAGGTAGCGAGCATCTACCAACTCGATCCGACCAATGCTCGGGCCATGGAAGCTAAAACCAGATCTCTCCGAGAGTGCTCTGATCCGCGATCATTGGTAGCTATCGGTCGTGTTCGCTGAAGTCAGTGATATCAATCACGCGATCGGCCATCGCAATGGTCTCCCGACGGTGTGCAATCGTGATGCGTGTTACAGTCAGGGTGCGGATAGCTTCATTGACTGCTCTCTCTGTTTCCACATCCAGATGGCTTGTAGCCTCGTCGAGCACCAGAATCCTGGCTTGCCGATATAGTGCACGAGCCAGAAGCACCCGCTGTTTCTGTCCGCCAGAAAGACTACTGCCCATATCGCCTGTTAGGGAATGATATGCCATCGGCATGGCCAACACCTCGTCATGGATCTTTGCCGCTTTCGCCGCGGCATAAACGCGTTCGCGGTCAATGTGCTCGTCAAATCCGGAGATGTTATCCTGCAGGCTACCGGAAAAAAGTTGATCATCCTGCATTACAGCAGCAACCTTTTTTCGCCAATTCCTAAGGCCGAATTGATGTACTGGAATTCCATTTATTCGCAAAGATCCTTCCGTTGGTTCCAGTAGACCCAAAATGATCTTTGCAAGCGTTGTCTTTCCGCAGCCGGTGGCTCCAACAATTGCAACGTGTTCTCCCGGAACGAACTCGATGCTCAAATCCCGAAGCACCCAATTACTCCCGCTGCCATAGCGAAAGCCTATGTTTTCCAGCTTCAGAGAGAGAGGCGTGTGATCGTTGAACTCTCCAAGCTGCTCGGGCATGACGCCAGTCGTCTCTTCCTGCTCAGTTAGCACGATATCCGAAAGCCGCTCGACGTGAAGGCGAAGCATCCGAACCGACATGATGTTATCGATGAAACGCTGCATTCTGGAAGAAAATGCGTCCTTATAGGAAATGAATGCCATTAGCATACCAACTGTAAGTACACCGTTTATAACCATACCCGCCCCCCAACCCAATACCGCAATGCTCTCGATCCCGAAAACCAAGTTATACCCGGCGTTAAACGACAGGGCGAGTTCTTGATTTTTTGCGCGCCGATTGGCTGCCAAAGTGATAGCATTAAACCATTTAGAAATACGTACATCCTCAAGGCTCATCAGATTTATCACCTGAATCCCCCGGATGCTCTCGAGGAAATGAGTCTGTGCCTTTGCCTCATGGGTCATCACTTCATCGCTTGACCGATGATATGCTCCATGCGGAAGAATTCGTATTGCGGCGTATGCAATGACAGCGCCAATAGCTATGACACCTAGTTCTGGGCTGTAAACGAGAATAACAACGAGTGTCACTAGCGCGAACAGGCCGTCTAAAATGATCTCAACCAGCTTGCCTGTCACTGTCTGCTGGATGCTCTGCGTCGATTGGAAGCGCGAAATGATATCACCTGAATGACGCACCTCGAACCACTGGGTTGGCAGGTGGAGCAAATGCTTCATGACACGAGCAGCCCACTGTGTGCCGAATTGCACGGAAATCACGATACCCAACCAGCCGCGAGCCAGTTCTAGCCCCACCTTTATAAGGGTAGTGAGTACGGCCCCGATAACGAGCACCCATAACAACCCCATGTCCCCAGAAACAATGGAACCATCGACGATCCATTGGGTAAATAAGGGGGAAATAAGTAATGCAAGCTGAAGACTAGCCGCAAGCAGGAAAATCTGCCCCAAACTACGTCACAGCCCATTGAGACGTCCAACTAGTTGACGCCATCCAATCGCGGGATGGGGCAGTCTTGGCTCGAAGTCCGGAGCCGGAGACAGTTCTAATGCAATGCCGGTGAAATGTTTACTCACCACACTCATTGGTAGCTGCTGCTCGCCGCAAGCGGGATCGAAGATAGTCAGTTTCCCGCGCGAAAGACGCTTTAGGACAACAAAGTGACTCATGTCCCAGTGAAGCACACACGGCAAAGTGAGCTCCGTCAGCTCATGCATTTCTAGCCGCAACGGTCTGGCTATTAGCCCGATTGCGCTGCCGAGCCGTGCGAGGTCTGCCAAACTCATGCCTCGCATCGAGACGACAAACCTAGCGCGCAGCTCGTTCATCGAGAGAACTCGCCCATGGTGGGCAGCAACGTAGCCTAGGCACGCTAGCCCGCATTCAGTTGCGGTGGTTTGGAGATATGTAGACATGAGGAAAAAGTAGTCTGATCGGCCTCGGCGCAAAACCCGCATCTAGCGCTGTGAAGTCGCTTTCTATGTTCGCCTGGAATGCCATCGTCCCACGAACCCTGAGATGTCTATCCCCGATGCACTGAGTTTCTCGCCGGAGACGGACCTCATGAAGCGCGTCCAGTTTTCCTCGCTCCTCATTTCGCTCGCCAGAACAGAGAGCAATTCTCCTGTTACCGGCGAAGAAAGTGCATTACTCCGCACAGACGAGCGCATTTCCTCTCTATCCATTAAGGAGTTTTCTGAAATCCATTTTATGTAGTCGATCAGTTTTATGGTGTGAACTCCAGCGGCAATATGAAACGTTGGCTCACCGAGGGGGGTCGCGGAGTGCCACCACCCTCGTGGAACGTAAAGAACATCGCCGGGCTCAAGAACCACATCAAGCACTGGCTCCGCCGGTCGGCAGTGCTTGTAGTTCTTGCTCGTCTGCCCAGGCAAAGGAAGTGTGAAGGTGGGCGAATACAACAGCCATCGCTTGCGCCCCATCAGCTGGATGGCAAAAACATCATGCGTATCCCAATGATCACCAAAAGATCCACTATTTCCGAAAGCAGCATAACCGTTTGCAATGACGACCTCACCAATAA
>NZ_JBFTNE010000183.1:0-7129 GCF_056397325.1 Cupriavidus sp. 05N39 | reverse complement strand
GAGCACGGCAGCGCGCAACCAGCCGATGGTTTCGAGACGATGTTGTTCCTTATGTAGCCTAGCCATATGCCCTCAACATTAGACGTGTTGACGCGCCATCCCATGTCGGTAGCCGCCCAGAGCCGCCTGTTAGCCCGGTGGCGCTGTCAGGATAGTGTATTTCATTCGTCTAGGGCGGCACCGTCCATCAGCCATCTGCGCACTCATGGTATCGAACGTGCGCCGGTAGTCCCCTTTCTGGGGTCCTATAAGAGCGAGGCGGCGGTTTGGCCGTCAGATGCGAAGCTTCGTCACCGCTATCGATTGATAGTCGCGATATTTAACGACCTCAGGTACGATGGCTCCAATATCAACCCAAGGAGACAGCATGGCTACCTACAAGCAATTGCTGGCAGAGAAGGAAAAGCTGGAGACCCAGCTCGCCGAAGTTCGTCAAAGCGAGGTCGCTGGCGTCATTGAGAAAATCCAGGCTTTGATGGCAGAGTACGAGTTGACGGCCGACGACATTGCACAGAAACGTCGCCGTGGACGCCCTGCGGCTGGTAGCACGCCTAAGGCTCCGGCTAAGGAGAAGGCCTCGCTGCCGCCAAAGTATGTGGACCCCAAGACTGGCGCCACCTGGACTGGACGTGGTCGGGCACCGGCTTGGCTCGGGAAGAATCGCGACAAGTTTCTGATTCCAGAGGCGTGAGCGGGAGCGCGGGCATCCGTAGGCTAAGTAGAGATTTCTTGGTCTACGCTGGCACCGCATTGTCCCGCGCATTCCATTTGCCTGACGCAAGTGTTAGCCTAGAAGCCGACACTTTTGGGTGTTACATCTATGTGTTTCCCTGCCGTATTCAGCTCGCAATATGACACGAGGAGATGCCGGAGATGATGAGAGGTGTGGAGATTCGAGCGGCAGGAGAGGCAGACCGGTCCGCTATCGTGGATGTTCTCGAGTGTTGTAGCTTGCCTAACGACGCCGTCGACCAGGGGTCGCGCTTCTTTCATATCGCCGTATTAAGCGAACGGGTGGTGGGTTGTGCTTGTGCTGAGCAATACGGAGAGACAGTTGTCGTGCGGTCCGTCGGCGTGCTCCATGAATACCGAGGTCATCAAATTGCAACCCATCTTGTCGGCAGCGTGCTGACGCGTGCTCGCTCAGATGGCTGTACTAAGGCAGTGCTCATCACTGCTGGGCGGCTCGGTCTCCGTAATCACTGCGATTTTTCGCTTGCCGAGCTTGAATCGATGCCTGAGGAAGTAAGGCTGTCCAAGACGTTCATGCGACGATTCGACGGGTGCAGGAAACTGAAAATCGCCACCGACTAGCGTTGCGCAGGTCGGTGCTAATGTCTAGCTGGAAAACTGCGCGCTAAATTGCACGACGTCGACGAGCTGGCACGCAAAGCCAAGCCGGCTTCGAAGCCGATGGCGGCATTGCCTCTGAATGCCATGACCAAAGTCAGGCACTAGATGGCCTCGCATTCTGCGTGCGCATTGAAACTGGAATGGCCAGCAGGTACAGCTCGTGGCGCCGGCTGGCGTCTTCGCTCACTCCCAGACAAGCGTGGCTTCCTTGAGTAGGTGGCCACCCAAGATGTAATCACCATGCTCGATGGCACGTGCCTCCAGCTCCGTCAGGAGCGCGTCGGTCATCAAGGTTAGGTCGAAGAGGCAATAGAGGTGCCGCTGCCTGAAGGTATTCTTCGGTGCTCGCAGTCCCTGAGCCAGGGCTTCTGGAGTGCGCACGGCGATATGTTCAAGGGTCCTGAACTGAACGGCGACGCCGTACTTTTGCCCAACCCTTCCAAGTTCGAGGGCATCTTCCCAACCGGCCTCATAGTCCAGGTCAACCGTTCCAGTCACCTGTGACAATATCTGTTCAAGCGCATTGGCTCGATTGTGCGCAACATGGACGGTCACGGCGAAATCTCGTCTATGGGTCACGTTGCCAAGGAATATAGCGGGAAAGCCAAGTCACGACAACCAGAAGTGCAGACGCGAAGCACTCGGACGCTATGGCCTCTCCCTGTGGCGCTATGCTGAACTTGACTGCCTTGAGGCACGACAATTAGCGCCAAGAACTGGGCGCGCAAGTTGTCGATACGGAAGCTCCGCTCAAGCGGAGCCTACTCAGGCCCAAACTGTATCGACCTCCCGCAGTAGATGCCCAGCCAGGATGTAGTCTCCCAGCTTCATTGCCTTTGTCTCCAAGGTCGCCAAGTCCTTGGCTGTCAGTTCGGTCAATGCGAACTGGCAGTAGAGATTTCGTTGTCTGAAGGAGACCTTCGGTCGAATGAGGCCCGCGATAAGTGCAGTGTGGGACCTCACAGCAATGTTCTCGTGCCCGCGATACTCCACGCAGATGCCAGCCTTCTGGCCTAAACGCCCGAGTTCAATTGCATCCTGCCAACCTAACTCGTAATCCAGTTCGACTCGTGCTATCCCTTCTGCCGCCAAGAGCCTAACGGCTTCTCCTTTGGTTCCAGCTCGGGCTGTCGTCATTCCTGTCTCCACTTACATCGTCCGACGTACGGGTCACCGGTCTATTTCTGCATGCTATTGAATTCAACTCAATGCCGTCTGTCCACTTTGTACAATGGCAGGACGCTCGTCACGCGTGCGGCCTTGCTGGAATTCGTTTGCAAGCGCGGAGAGCGGCCCATCTGCCTAAAGTGTTATTTAATTCTGACGTAAAAAAAATCAAAGTCAATATGTACTGGCGACAATGTCATTGTGACCACCCGCGTAACCAACCGGCACTTGACTTCTGCCAGACCATTGAGGGCGAGGCCGCAAGCTTCCAGCTAAGGAAGTATCCGACCCAATTTGGGTTGAGAGGCCGAACGGAGCGTAGGTTGGCATTGAGGGGTCCCCGTCGATGCCAAACGGGGCTCCAGGAAGCCCGCCGCGACTCTTCAATATTGCTTACCGTTGCAATGAATCCCATCGCGCAGCCGTTGGTTGTTGTCAAATGCTACTGTTGGCAACACCCAGAGTGACAAAGCTGTGCCGGCTTACAAATCTGACTTGAAAGTTATTTTGACGCGGTGACGGCAACTTGCGGACTTCAACTTATCGCATCCCGTCCGGTCGGTCGGCGATAAAATTCGGGCATTCTACGGACGTGGGGGGCTCGGGTGACGGGGGTGTAACCCGCGGTGGACTACATGGTCGGTGCTGCGAAGTAGCGCGACGCGCCACCAATACGAAAAACTGACGTGCGGGCGACCAGATTGGTTACGCGACTGGCGGCGAAGAGCCGTGACGGCAGGGGGAAAGCTTTGAGCATTTCCGCGTCGAGGTCGGAGTAAGGCCTCAGCTTTGGGTAGTCCGGGGGCGTGCCACTCGCGGCGAGGAGTGAGGCCTCCCCTGCTTAGGAAGGACGGTGTTGCACCCAAGCAGGGAAGCGCTCATCAGTTTCGTCGGCGGAGATATCTCCAAGGTGCGTGCAGGCATCGGCAGGCAGGGCAATGTGATACTCCTTGCGCCATAGCACTATGACGGTGAACCTGACGACGCGAATACGCACCTCTCTGGGGACGGGATACTCGGAAACGTGCGATGGAAGCACCTCCATGCCAACATGCCGCCGGACCTCACAGGTGAGCATCCCTTTCTCCTCGCGTCGAACCAACTCTTCGCGCGCGAAGTGCAGATGCAAGTATAGGGCGCGCATGACAAGCGCGAATACCAGCAGAACCATGACTGTCAGCACGATGATTCTCCCCAATGAGAACGGATTCCCTTATTTGGGTCAGGCAATTTGCGTGCCATTTCGTTAGCGTTCCACCAGGCCGGTCGTAGTCATGTACTTGCAGCAAACGTTCAGGTCAGGGTCAGTTTGTCTCAGTCACTCATTGTGATTGATAAGACCGGTCCGGGGCATTGGGCTTTGTACGGGTTTTGACGGCCGGAGAAGGGCCTTTACTGCGACGTGTTCGTAGATTATTTGCGGCGCCGCGATTGGCGTATTGGTTGCAGTTGGCTGCTGGCTCGTGTGGATGCGCCGGAGCGGCAGAGTGTTGCCAGAAATAAAAAGGCCCCTCGTCACGGCGAAGGGCCTTTCTTCCATCTCGACTGCCTAGGTGCAACGGCGACTACATCTTGCGAATCTGCGAGGCTTGCAAGCCCTTGGGACCTTGCTTCGGCTCAAATGCCACCTTGGCGCCCTCATCCAGGGACCGATATCCCGTACCCTGGATTTCCGTGTGGTGCGCAAACAAATCCGAGCCACCGCCGTCGGGCGTAATGAACCCAAAGCCCTTTTCGTTGTTGAACCACTTCACAATGCCAGTCGCCATTTCATCCTCGAAGCAACGCGCATGCATACCGCATGCAGAAATAAAAACCCAATCTAGACATAATACTGCACCATGGGAATCTCGCCCTCGATTGCAGGAAAGTCGTCCGAGTCACCAGCATATCCGAGGAAACGCCTTGCAGCCAAGCCGGTCTAGGGTTTACCACTGTAGCGCGCCTTGGGGGCGCTCAAGCTGAAAATGGAGCGACTGCTCGCTACCGCATATCCTAATTTGAGAAAGGAGAAAGCGAACTGAATCAATTCCAGTTGGTCAGCGCCAGCACGTCAGCACCCCTGTCGAGCATCGCGGCCTGCTGAAGCAAGTCAGTAGGGTTTCGGGGCATGGCAAGAGTGCCGGCTAGGGTCAACTTTGCCTGAGCCGCTGCCCGCAGCCTTGCCGCTTCGTGGCGCAGGGCCTCGATGCCAGACGAAACAGTCCAGCGAGTCCTTCTCCCGCTGCGAGCGCCGGGTAGCGACGCGTCGTTCGTGGTCATCGGAGAAACGAGAGCTTGATGCATATTGACCTTCAAATTTTGCTATGCCCGGTTTCGCTTGGCGGTGTCTCGCGAACGGGCGTTCTTTTTTGTTGTGGCAGGCATGCCAGAGTGTTGCTGGCCGGCAGCGGCGATGAACTCGCCGATGACGCTGCAGTAACCGCTCGCGCATTTAACTGAACCCAGATGACAACTCAGTGTCAGGCAAGTGCCGAATAAGACTGATATCACCGGGGTGCGGGTTAACCTTAGCGCTGCGTTATGGGGACTTGCGGGCCGCCTACCATGCCATCGGTGGTGAAGACCGCAATGGCCAAGAGATAAGCCGGAAAAGTCTGGTTAATTCTCAGATTAATAACTCTTAATTCTTCATAGACTGGCGATGTAGTCCTGCTACCACCCGCGTCACCAGCTTCCGGCGACGCGGGTCTTTTTTTGGGGGACGAACGCGCACCCTATGTAGCTCTAACGAAGGTAATGATGAGGGCCGTGAGTGTAAGAGGAAGGCCATCCGAGTGAGAATCCGGGAAATCCCTCCTCGGCCCTGTCCCCCGTTTCGTTGAAGGCTCGTGGTCTCGCGCGCCGCGCGTAGAGCGATGCTCTCCCTGATTCCAAATCGCGCAGGGTGGCATTGTCTGCACAGGGCAGTGTTTCCGATAGGTTTTCAGCCGTGGAGGGGGTGATATCGTGTCATCGAAGGAGTTTGATTTTCTGGCCACATCCGCCTTTGGAGCAATGCCATGGACCCCTGCGCAGTAGCGGTGCACTGTGATGAGGCGAGCTTTACCGTGGACCTTTCAGACGGCCGGAGCCTTCGCGTTCCGCTAGCGTGGCTTCCTCAACTTGCGAAAGTCACTCCGGAACAACGTCAAGCTGTTCGCATTTCGGCGACTGGTCTGCATTGGGACGCCATCGACGAGGACGTCAGCGTCGTGGGGCTGCTCAAGACTCTCGCAAGGTTACCGTGGCAACGTAGGTAGCCCGCCTTGGCCACATACCGGCAAGCAACCACCCAACAGAAAAAGATGCCCTCAGCCGGGTAGACCAAGGGCCAAACGTCCACGAAGAAGTCGGGCAACCCTCGCAGGTCACCCGTGTTCAGTATCTACCACCCCGCACCTGCCCGCAACCTGGGTGCAGAAAGGCAGTAGCACCGCCCATCAGTGCTCGTCTCCTCATGCAGCTCCCTTATTGCCTCTTCTTCTGCAGGCGCGCAGGCGCGCATTGGGTTGGATTTTCCCGCCTGCATGGGCGCAACGGTCTCAGGTCGGCCAAAGATTGCCGCGCAGCAGTTCACACCGGACTGGGGCGTGGTTGCCGCACTGAAGGTCTCCTTCTTGCGGCGGCGGGCATACAGCTTGCTTGTGCCAATGCAAGTACGCGAGAAATGCCTATGCTTGAAGCGTCCTTTCTATAGTCTCAGCCAATGGGTAGGACAATATGAAGCTGATAGTTCACCATTTCCATGCGCAGCCACCTCATCACGGTGCAAGGTACTACTTGGGGCTAGCCGCTCTTCTTCTTATACCAGCCGCTATCTATGCACTCGTGGCGCTCTGGTCAAAGCCCTGACGGGCCTCCACTCTGGAAACCTCTTCGTTGGCAATGTGAACGTTCCCGCCATCGCATCGTATAGACGCGCGCCGGGAAATTTGTGTTGGTGCAGGCACGGAGCGCGTTCCGAACCGTGCTGCAGTACAAATGCAATGATGCAGGCGCGTGGCTCAAGGAAATCAACGAAGCCTAGTGCTATCAGTTGATGATGCGCGTCGAAACCAGTCTCACCCCGCACTTTTCCTAGCGCCATGTTGTCGGAGTGATAGAAGACGGCGAGAACGGCATTGGGACGGGGTTCGCCGGGGACACCGTGTTCCCGACGACCTTACTTTTCGTATCTGGGGCAATTTCTCCTGTGCCCGATAGCTACCGCAAATGCACTGGCTACGGGAATGGCAGGGCGATTGCTTGCGCGAGTGTGGCTATTCCTTGGCGCTCAGTGCTCAACCACGGACTGCCTCCGCGCAGTTGCGACAAGGCGTATGCTGTGCGACAGGCTATTTCGTCTTGAAAACGAGTTGGGTACTGTGGGGCCGCTGGCTAACCCCATCATCTCTCATCAGGAGGGCGTATGCGCATACTGGTCGTTGGAGCCACAGGGCTCCTTGGGAAAGAAATTGTGGGCTTACTTTCGGAAGAGCATGAGCTGATAGGGGCCAGTCGTAACCGTTCGGCGGTCTCAGTGGACATCTCCGACAAGCAGTCGATTCTGGCGATGTACAAACAAGTGGGCACGGTTGACGCGGTGGTCTGCGTAGGCGGCACCGTGAAATTTGCTCCCTTGGCAGCC
>NZ_JBFTNE010000182.1:0-7236 GCF_056397325.1 Cupriavidus sp. 05N39 | reverse complement strand
GCCGGCAGGCGCGCCGCGGCCGCGGCCGCCGCCATTGCCCTGGCCCTGGCCGCGGGCCTGACGGCCCTTCTGGATCGGCTCGGCCGGGATGCTCGGATCGACCTCGAAGCCCGGCAGGATGGTTTGTTCGATCTGGCGCTTGATCAGCCGCTCGATGTCGCGCAGCAAGGCGGTTTCATCCACGCAGACCAGCGAGATCGCCTCGCCCTCGGCGCCGGCACGGCCGGTGCGGCCGATACGGTGCACGTAGTCTTCGGGCACGTTGGGCAGGTCGTAGTTGACCACGTGCGGCAGCTGGTCGATGTCGATGCCGCGCGCGGCGATATCGGTGGCCACCAGCAGGCGCAGCGTGCCGGCCTTGAACTCGGTCAGCGCGCGTGTGCGGGCCGWCTGGCTCTTGTTGCCGTGGATCGCCAGCGCCGACAGGCCTTCCTTGTCGAGCTGCTCGGCCAGGCGGTTGGCGCCGTGCTTGGTGCGGGTGAACACCAGCACCTGGTGCCAGTCGTTCTCGCGCACCAGGTGGGCCAGCAGTTCGCGCTTGCGCTCACGGTCCACCGGGTAGACGCGCTGCGCCACGGTCTCGGCCGTGGTGTTGCGGCGCGCGACTTCGATGGAAGCGGGATTGTCGAGCAGACGGTCGGCCAGGCCACGGATCTCGTCGGAGAAGGTGGCCGAGAACAGCAGGTTCTGGCGCTTCGGCGGCAGGACGTTGAGGATCTTGCGGATGTCGTGGATAAAGCCCATGTCCAGCATGCGGTCGGCTTCGTCCAGCACCAGCATTTCCACGTGCGAGAGGTCGATGGTGCGTTGCGACAGGTGGTCGAGCAGGCGGCCAGGCGTGGCCACCACGATATCGACACCGCGCTTGAGTTGTTCGATCTGCGGATTGATGCCCACGCCGCCGAACATCACCATCGAACGCAGCTTGAGGTACTTGCCGTAGTTACGGACGCTTTCCTCGACCTGGGCCGCCAGTTCGCGGGTGGGGGTCAGGACCAGCGCACGCACCGGCAGGCGCTGTCCGCGCGCGGGTTCGCGGGCAGCCGGGGATTCGGACAGCAGTTGCAGCAGCGGCAGCGTGAAGCCGGCCGTCTTGCCGGTGCCGGTCTGCGCGCCGGCAAGCAGGTCGCCCCCCTTGAGGATGGCGGGAATCGCCTGCGCTTGAATCGGAGTCGGCGTGGTATAGCCCTGTTCGGCCACGGCACGCATAAGCTTGTCGGACAAGCCAAGATCGGAAAAAGACATGAATTGACGCTTCGGCCGCCCTTTGCGCATGTGGTGCGCCAATCGCGGGGGCGACGTGAGTGAGAAAACCGAAAACCGGAAAAGAGCGACCGGCGAAACGAGGCGACTGCCCCCGCTTCTTTAGGAGGAAAGGCCGCTAGTGTACCAGCCTGGCGCTATCGCGCGCGCCAGGCGCCCCGATGGGCCCGATGGGTCCGGGTGGCGCTGCGCTATCATGGCGGCCAGCCACGCCCTGGTCCCGCCTGGCCGTGCCCCCGCGGGCACGGGCATGCCCGGCCCGGCTCCATCCTCCCCCCCGGATGACGTCACGATGCGGTTCAGGTTCATCGAAGACCAGGAAGTCACTCTCTTTACAGCCATCCCGGTAGGGATCGCCGCCGCCATCGTCACCACCCTGTTCAAGGAAGCGCTGGACGCCAGCGGCTATGTGATGTTTGGCACGCATGCGGATATCGTCACCGTATTTGCCGGGCTGGCGCTGGCCTGGCGGGTGCTGATCCCGACCCTCGGTGGCGTGGTCGCGGGCTTGCTGCTGACCGCCGCGGCCAGGCTCAATGCGGCACAGCCCGGCGTTTCCGACTATATGGAAGCAGTCGCCAGCGGCACGGGGCGGCTGCCGGTACGCATCACATTGCTGCGCGCGCTGTCGTCGTTCTGCTCCATCGTCACCGGCAGCTCGGTCGGTAAAGAGGGCGCGATGATCCAGCTCGCCGCGCTGTGCGGCTCGCTGTTCCCGTCGGCGCGCGGCAGAGCCGGCCCCGATGGCGACACCAACCTGAGGCGCATGCTCACGGCCTGCGCCGCGGCCGCGGGGCTGGCCTCGGTGTATCACACGCCGCTGTCGGCCGCGGTCTTTGTCGCCGAGGTGGTGTTCGGCGCGGTGGCGGTGCAGCGGCTGATGCCGCTGTTCCTGGCCTCGGTGGCAGGCACCGTGGTCAGCCAGCTGCACGGCGGCCTGCAACCGCTGTACCCGGGCCTGCATGTGCCGTCCGACATGCTGCACGCGCCGATGCTGCTCGCCGCTGTGCTGCTGGGCGTACTGGCCGGTGTCGCGGGCGCCCTTTTCATGCGCGCCTCCAGCCTGGCCAAGGGCGCCTTCGCCCACGTGCCGGGCGGCATGGTGCCGCGCCTGGCGCTGGGCGGCGCCCTGGTGGGCGTGCTGGCGATCCGGGTGCCGGAGGTGGTAGGCAATGGCTACTACACCATCCAGTCGATCCTGATGGCGCATCCCCTGAGCGTGTCGCTGGCGGCCGTGCTGCTGGCCAAGCTGCTGGCCACCGTGCTCAGCATGGGCTCGGGCGCGGTGGGCGGGGTGTTCACCCCTTCGCTGTTCGTGGGTGCCGCGCTCGGGCAATTGCTGGCGCCCGCCGTGCCGGGAGGCGGCGGCGCGCCGCTGCTGCCGCTGGTGGGCATGTGCGCCTTCCTGGCCGCCACCAGCCAGGCGCCGCTGATGTCAGTGCTGATGGTGTTCGAGATGACACTGGCGCCGGCGTTGCTGCTRCCCGGCATGATCGGCGCGGCGGCGGCCTACTACACCGCCTCACGCTGCCAGACCTTGTCCTTGTACAGCGTGGTGGCCGAGCGTACGCAAGCCTCGGCCGCGGCGGACCGCGCGCGGGCGCTTACGCTGGCCGGGCTGTGCGAGCCCACCGACACCACGATCGGCCCGGACGCGACGCTGGAACAGGCCAGCGACAAGTTCGCCGAGACCGGCACGCGCTACCTGTATATGGTGGCGCCCAATGGCTGCCTGCTGGGCGCGCTGTCGATCCACGCCGTGCAGCGCGCGCTGCGCGAGCAGCCGGATGCCGACCTGTTTACGCTGTGCGAACGCGACTTCCCCACGCTCACCCCCGAGTCGCGCCTGCCCGACGCATTGAGCCTGTTCACCCATCACGCGCTCAACCGCATCCCGGTGATCCGCGATAACGGCGGGCGCGAACTGATGGGGACGGTCTCGAAGCGGCGTGTGCTGCAGGAAGCATCCGGACTGTTCTAGGCCAGCGCGGGCGGCGGGCGACCGGGTAGAATATCGGGTTGCCCGGCCTGCGCCAGGCGCGGCGGCACGGTGCGCGTAGACTTGGCTGGTGCGCCGCTTGCCGCGGACAACCCGCATCGCCTTCGTTTCCCGAACCGTTTTTCGCCGGAGCCTCCATGTCAGCCAACCGTGCCGCGCGCCCTGCCCTGTTCCTGCGGGCGACCCTGCTTGCCGCATCGCTCGCCACGTGCGCCGCTCTGCTGCCGGCAACGGCACAGGGGCAGGCGCCGTTGCGGGTGATCCCGGCCGACGCGGCGAAAGCCCGGCTGGTGCTCGCCGCGCCGTCGCCCGGCGCACCGCAATCGGCAACGCTGGACGGCAAGACCGTTGGCGTGGCGCCCGGCCTGCGGCTGTTCGGCACCGACAACCAGTTGCTGCCCATCGCGGCGGTGGCCGGCCAGAAGCTGCCGGTGCGGTTCAAGCTCGACCTCTACGGCCAGTTGCTGACGGCCTGGGTGCTGAGCGAGCAGGAACAGAAAACCGCGCAATGATCGTCGTCCGGGCCGCGGCAACGTGCCGTGGCTCCCGGATTTGTTGAGTCCCCATAAAGCCCTGATGCCCCCAGGTCAACCACTGAGATCGGCACCATGAAAAAAGTCTTCGTCAAAACCTACGGCTGTCAGATGAACGAGTACGACTCGGACAAGATGGTCGACGTGCTCCACGCCGCCGAAGGCCTGGAAAAGACAGACAACCCCGAAGATGCGGACGTGATCCTCTTCAACACCTGCTCGGTGCGCGAAAAAGCGCAGGAGAAGGTGTTCTCCGAACTCGGCCGCATGAAGGCGCTCAAGGCGCTCAAGCCCGATCTGGTGATCGGCGTGGGCGGTTGCGTGGCGAGCCAGGAAGGCGCCGCCATCGTCAAGCGCGCGCCTTATGTCGATGTGGTGTTCGGCCCGCAGACGCTGCACCGCCTGCCCGCCATGATCGACCGCAGCCGCCAGACCGGCCATTCGCAGGTAGACATCTCCTTCCCCGAGATCGAGAAGTTCGACCACCTGCCGCCGGCGCGGGTCGAAGGCCCGAGCGCCTTTGTCTCGATCATGGAAGGCTGCTCCAAGTACTGCAGCTACTGCGTGGTGCCTTACACCCGCGGCGAGGAAGTCTCGCGCCCGTTCGAGGACGTGCTGGCCGAGGTCGCCGGGCTGGCCGGGCAAGGCGTGCGCGAAGTCACGCTGCTGGGGCAGAACGTCAACGCGTACCGCGGCGCCATGGGCGACACCAGCGAAATCGCCGACTTCGCGCTGCTGATCGAGTACGTGGCCGAGATCCCCGGCATCGAGCGGATCCGCTACACCACCAGCCACCCGAAGGAATTCACGCCGCGACTGATCGAGCTGTACGAGCGCTGCCCGAAGCTGGTCAACCACCTGCACCTGCCGGTGCAACATGCGTCCGACCGCATCCTGATGGCCATGAAGCGCGGCTACAGCGTGCTGGAGTACAAGAGCATCATCCGCAAACTGCGCGCGCTGCGCCCGGACATGTCGCTGTCGTCGGACTTCATCATCGGCTTCCCCGGCGAGACCGAGGCGGACTTCGACAAGCTGATGGCGATGATCGAGGAGATCGGCTACGACACCTCCTTCTCCTTTATCTTCAGCCCGCGCCCCGGCACGCCGGCGGCCAATCTGGCCGACGACACGCCGCACGAGGTCAAGCTCCGGCGCCTGCAGCACCTGCAGGCCACCATCGAGGAAAACGTGCAGCGCATCAGCAAAGGCATGGTCGGCTCGGTGCAGCGCATCCTGGTGGAAGGCCCGGCGCGCAAGGACCCGACCGAGCTGCACGGCCGCACCGAGAACAACCGCGTGGTGAATTTCGCGCTGCCGGGCGTGCCCCAGGACCGCCGCGACCGCATGGTCGGCGAGATGGTGGACGTGGCCATCACCGAAGCCTTCCCACACTCGCTGCGCGGCGAAATCGTAGTGCGCCAGTAATCCAGGCCGGGTTGCGCCTGCCGGCCGTGGCCGGCGGGCGCGACGCAAGAAGCCGCCACTCGTTCCCAGATGAAAATTCCCTCAGCCGAATTCGTCGCCCCCAAGGACGACAACACCCGCCTGCAGAACCTGTGCGGGCCGCTTGACGAGAACCTGCGCCAGATCGAGCAGGCGCTCGACGTCACCATCCTGCGCCGCGGCCACCGCATGACGGTGCGCGGCGCCTACGCGCGCGACGCTGCCGCCGCGCTGGAGCGCTTCTATAACCAGGCCCGCACGGCGCTGTCGATCGACGACGTGCAGCTCGGCCTGGTCGAAGCGCGCCAGGTCGCCGCGCACGGCGCCTATGTGCCGGACGGCGCCGGCGGTGCCGAGGCCGACGCCTTCGAGGACGAATCGCCCGTACTTCACACGCGCCGCGCGGGCCTGCACGGGCGCACGCCAATGCAGCGCGACTACCTGCGCAATGTGCTCTCGCATGACCTCACGCTGGGCATCGGCCCGGCCGGCACCGGCAAGACCTACCTGGCCGTGGCGTGCGCGGTGGACGCCCTGGAACGCGACTCGGTCAAGCGCATCGTGCTGACGCGCCCGGCGGTGGAAGCCGGCGAGCGCCTGGGCTTCCTGCCCGGCGACCTGGCGCAGAAGATCGACCCCTACCTGCGCCCGCTGTACGACGCGCTGTACGATCTGCTCGGCTTCGACCGCACGCAGAAGATGTTCGAGCGCCAGATGATCGAGATCGCGCCGCTGGCCTATATGCGCGGGCGCACGCTGAACCACGCCTTCATCATCCTGGACGAAGCACAGAACACCACGCCCGAGCAGATGAAGATGTTCCTGACCCGGATCGGCTTCGGCTCCAAGGCGGTGATCACCGGCGACACCACCCAGATCGACCTGCCGCGCGGCCAGAAGAGCGGCCTGGTGGAAGCGCAGCATGTGCTGCGCGAGGTGCGCGGCGTGGCCATGACCCGCTTCACCAGCCTCGACGTGGTGCGCCATCCGCTGGTGGCACGCATCGTCGATGCCTATGACGAATATCACGCTCAACACCGAGACGCTTAACCGAACGCAACATCGTGAACGCAAACTCCTCCCCCGCCAGCCTGATCCTGTTCGACGCCGACGGCCGTGCGCGCAAGACCCAGGCGCACGCCGTGCGCGTGCAGCTGCCTGACGGCCGCAGCATCACCGTGGACCTCTCGCAAGCCGCCGATGGCGTGCTCGCGCTGCTGGCCGAGCACACCGACGACCGCCAGCAGGCCGGCCTGCTGGTGCGCCCGGACAACCATGACGCGCTATCCGTGGCCGTCACCGCCACGCCCGTGGTCACCACCACCGGCACCCCCGCCACGCCGCCGTCGCTGGAACTCGCGCTGCAGTACGGCGAGGGTGTCAAGGGACGACGCGGCCTGCCGACGCAGCGCAAGGTGCAGACCTGGGCCAAGTCGGCGCTGTACGCCGATGCCACGCTGACCATCCGCTTTGTCGGCGAGGAAGAAGGCCGCAGCCTGAACCGCAGCTACCGCGGCAAGGACTACGCGACCAATGTCCTGACGTTTGCCTATGCCGAGCATGAGTCCGATCCGGTCAGCGGGGATATCGTGCTGTGCTGCCCGGTGGTGGAGCAGGAAGCGCGCGAGCAGAAGAAGCCGCTTGAGGCGCACTATGCGCATCTGATCGTGCACGGCGTGCTGCATGCGCAGGGCTATGAGCACGAAGAGGACGCCGAGGCGGAGGAAATGGAAGCCATCGAGACGGAGACGCTGCAAGCGCTAGGCTTCGCCGACCCGTACCGGGCAGACGGCAACATCAAAAACAAAGTCTAGAAGACAGGCTTAGCCGTGATCCCCGCCCCAAGGCAGGAATCACCCACCCGCGATGCGAAGCGTGCCGTCAAGGTGTACCAGGCCGTATGGGGCGCCTCGTCGGCAGGCAAAAAGAGCGGAAAAGAGGGACCCATGTTTGAGTATCGCCTTAAGGCGATGCGAGTTTGGGTCCCGGCCGCTC
>NZ_JBFTNE010000181.1:0-7276 GCF_056397325.1 Cupriavidus sp. 05N39 | reverse complement strand
CTTTCAGCATGGCGTTGCGGCGTTCGTCCGACGCGCTAGCGACCGAGATGTTGACCTCTCTCCCAAGCCCGTACTTCACGGCATTCTCCAGCAAATGGCGTATCACGCTGGCGAGGGAGGCGGAGTCACCCATCACACAGACAGGCTCTCTCGCGGACTCCAGCGTCACCCGGCTATCGTCCGTGAACCCTGCCTCAACAACGTCTCGCACGAGCCTTGCGAGATCCACCCGATGAAACGTCATCTCGGATGCTCCTAGTGTTTCCAGGCGCGTCAGTTGAAGATGATTCGAAACGAACTGGCTGATGCGCTGGGCTTGCGAACGAATCGTGCGATAGATGCCAAGGCGTTTTTCCGGGGGGATCAGATCGGCGGCGAGGAGGTCGGCATATCCGACGACGTTTGCGATGGGTATCTTGATTTCAGCTTCTGCGGTAGCAATGAAATGCGATTTGGCCCGTTCCTCGCGCCGCATTGCGCTTACGTCCCAGACAGCCACCACACAGCCAGCGCCGTCGCTGGTATGCACAACACGAATGGCGTAGCTGGATGAATCCGCTATATCGAACTCGATAACGCCGCTAAATTCGTGCGAGACTGCGGCACAGTCGATCTTCGCAAGTAGTTCGGACGGGGTGACTGAGTCCCGCGTGGGACGTCGGCCTCGATACAGAAGGTCAACGAACCGTTGTGGCGTGGCGCCGCGCAAGTCCCCGGGCGAAACGTCCAGGGCGTCGCACAGCCCGCCGTTGGCGTCTTCCACGTGGCGATCCTTATCGAAAATGGCAACGCCGTCCGGCAACGCAAAGAACAGCGCATGCAGGTGCTGGTTCCTTTCTCGTAGCCGGCGGCTGACCACTGCCTCGCGATCCGCTAGCTTCGCCATCCTCTTGATTGACTTGGCCTGGCGCATCTGGACGAGGATGATCAGCGCGGATACGAAGCTTGCGATGCAAGCGACGAGGAGCAGCCTGCTGCGGTACGTTGATAGTGCTTCATGGAGGTCGTAGCCGATCACGACCGCCAGGTTTCCTCTCGACAGCCGATGTACGCCATAAATGCGCTCGACGTCGTCCAGTGGGCTCTTCTCCACCACTTCGGCGTGGGCCGCGGCAGCTACGGCTCGCCGGGCCGCAGAGCTCGCCGGCAGCGGTTGCCCAGGGTCGGAAGCCGCCCCGCTCCAACGCACCCGGTAGATGAGATCATTGGTACCCAGCAGACCGATTGCACCCCGGCTGCCCAAATAGATGCTTTTGTAGATGCTCGTCAGGGAGAGTGGGTCAAGCGACACCACTACGACCCCCATGAAACGGCCGGTCGGCCCAACGATTCCCTTGGAAAGCAGAACTACCCAGCGACCTGAACTGCGCCCCCGCAGCGGCTTGCTGACAAACAATGTCGGCCTGGGATTGTCGGCGTGTATGCGCAAATGCTCGCTATCGCCTAGGTCAAGCRCTTCGAATGTCGGATTGGTCGATGCCCTGAGGACGCCACTTTCGTCCAGAATCGCGGTTTGAAGGAAGGGTTCGACACCGAGATGACCGTTGCGGGTCCATTCGGCAAGCGGCAAATCCAGCCCCCGTTCGATGACGGCGCCGCCTAGCAGGGAGGTCAGTTGGTCCGCCTCCATCAATGTGCGCTCGACGTGCTGGCCGAGGGTATRGGCAAGCCGGTCGGCATCAGCCTGGATCCTGCGTAATTCGCTGCCTCTGTCCCATCCGGCCCAGAGCGCGAACCCCAGCCAGACCGACAATACGAGCATGAATGCCGAAATGCCCGGGGTGATGGTGCGCGCCGTGCCTTCGGCCGCTAGCGGCCTATATATCTCCAGACCCATGAATCCTAGCCACCCCAAAAAGATGAAATGAACGCGCTAGGAAACGGCGAGCGCCGTCCCCCGCCTCCGAACCCGGTGTGCGGTTTTCCCGCGACGGGCTCTCGAGTCAGTTGTTAGATCGCGGCGTCCTCGAGCCGCTCCATCGCGCGGCCCACGTGACGCTGGCGCCCGGCCGCAGTGGATTCAAGGTGGACGGCCGCTGCTGCTGCCGGCAGGCTGCGCATGTCGCTCATGACCGGTCCTCCCGCGTGGCGGGACCGGGGCGGTCGATCTGGCTAGCGGGGATTGCGGGCCGGCACGGGAAAGCGTGTCGCGGCGCGGGGCAAACGCCCGCTGCCGCTGTTTCCTGTGTCGTGCCGGTCATGCCGCCAGCATCGTTTGTTCTCATTCCTGACTCCGTTCTGCGCGCCGGACCCGGTGGGCGAATCCGCTGGTTCATGCAACATCGAGCAGGAGCTTAGTGAGAATATGGTATTAGTTATAATATTATTTTTTGATCGCATTCATCACTTCTAATGATGTCGAGCAGGGCGGTGCTTAGTGGGCACATACGGCCTCACCGCGCGCCACAGATAAGGGTTTTCCCCAGTTATCGGCCAGGCTTTCCGAGGCCTGCCGCAGCAAAAAAAATGATACGCTAAGTCACGTTACACAGATTCATTGATACCTAATCGACCCACTTAGCAGACGAGGAAATTGTGCTGGTCACCAGCGCCGAGCATGGCCCGGAACTGCCGGCGGCGGTGGAACTCACCAAGCTGCCCGGGCTGGAACTGGTGCTGCCCACCAAACGCCATGGCTTGCGCGGCGTGCTGGACGCCGCGACGCAGATCGAAGACCTCACGCTGCAGCCAAAATTCGAGATCGGCATCCTCGGCACCATCATGCAGTTCGTCGAGGCCACGCGTTTTGCCACGGTGCTGCCACGCATCGTGGTGCAGCGCGCGGTGGATGAGGGCCGGCGAATCTGGGCGCTTCCTGGCAAGCCACCTCAGGACGAAGACTGACATTCACAATCGCAGGAAGTAACTTCACGGTAGCGTGGTCGAAATAACCAGCGAACCATTTCGTGGCCCAAGAGCCTACGCATGAAAATCCAGTAGAGTAAGGAGTCTGATCGCAAGCTCGCCTCGTACGGTGGGACCCAGCGGCACGCCGCTTGCGACCACGTTTAAGGCCGTCACCCCCGCACCTATCCCTGCTGCCATGACCAAGCCCTCACGGTCCTCGACTGTCAAGCATTCTGTTGATCACCCTGAGTCGCCCACGCTCGCGCCACGCGGCTTCGTCCAGGTTCGCGGCGCACGGGAGCACAACCTGAAGAATGTCGACGTCGACATTCCCCGCGATGCGTTGGTGGTGTTTACCGGCGTGTCCGGTTCCGGCAAGTCGTCGCTCGCATTCGGCACGCTGTACGCGGAAGCGCAGCGGCGTTACTTCGAGTCGGTCGCGCCCTACGCGCGGCGGCTGATCGAGCAGGTCGGTGCGCCCGACGTCGATGCGATCGAAGGCCTGCCGCCGGCGGTCGCCTTGCAGCAGCAGCGTGGCACGCCGAGCGCGCGTTCGTCAGTGGGCAGCGTGACGACGCTGTCGAGCCTCGTCCGGATGATGTACTCGCGAACCGGCAGCTACCCGCCGAAGCAGCCAATGCTGTATGCGGAGGACTTCTCGCCGAATACGGTACAGGGCGCCTGCCCGACCTGCCATGGGCTCGGCCGCGTATATAGCGTGACCGAACGCTCGCTGGTGCCCGACGACTCGCTCACGATTCGCGAGCGCGCGATCGCGGCATGGCCGCCCGCTTGGCACGGTCAGAATCTGCGCGACATACTCGTCACGCTCGGTTACGACGTCGACACGCCGTGGCGCGATCTGCCGAAGAAAGACCGCGACTGGATTCTGTTCACCGACGAACAGCCAACGGTGCCGGTCTATGCCGGCTTCACGCCGAAGGAGACGCGCGCCGCCCTCAGGCGCAAGGCACAGCCCAGCTACCAGGGCACGTTCACCGGCGCGCGCCGGTACGTGTTACATACCTTCGCAAATACGCAGAGCGCGTTGATGAAGAAACGCGTGTCGCAGTTCATGATCGGCGGCGAATGTCCGTCGTGTCACGGTAAGCGTCTGAAGGCGGAAGCACTCTCGGTGACATTCGCCGGTATGGATATCGGCGAGCTGTCACAACTCCCCATCGCTCGGCTCGCTGCGTTGCTCGAACCCGTCTCGCGCGGCCAGTGGCCGTCTTCCAGCACATCTCCCGACGGCGCGATTCTCGACAGGAACAGCCGGCGCAAGGCGACCGCCAGACGTGTCGCGGCCGGCGGACAGGCTCACCAGGGGGCGCCTGACGTGCGCCGTACGCCTAACCTGTCCGACGAGAAGCGTGTGGCAGCGCAGCGGCTCGCGATCGAACTGCTCGAACGTCTGAAAACCTTGATCGACCTCGGTCTCGGCTATCTTGCGCTGGACCGTGCGACGCCAACGCTGTCCTCCGGAGAACTGCAACGGCTGCGGCTCGCGACGCAGTTGTCGTCACAACTATTCGGCGTTGTTTACGTGCTCGACGAGCCGTCTGCCGGACTGCATCCTGCGGACGGCGATGCGTTGCTCGAAGCGTTGCAGCGCCTGAAGGCTGCGGGCAATTCCCTGTTCGTGGTCGAGCACGACATTGGCGTGATGCGGCGCGCCGACTGGCTCGTCGACGTGGGCCCGGATGCCGGCGAGGCGGGCGGACGTGTGATCTACAGCGGACCACCCGCCGGCCTTGCAGATGTCGAAAACTCGCGCACACGCCGCTACCTGTTTGCGCAAGGCGAGTTAGAGGCGCAGGCGAGCGAGGCTGCGACCCGTCCGCGCCGCGAGTCCCGCGGCTGGCTGCGGCTCGAAGACGTGACGCGCAACAATCTGCACAATCTTGCTGCGGATTTTCCACTGGGTTGCCTGACCACGGTAACGGGCATCTCGGGCTCCGGCAAGTCCAGCCTCGTGAGCCAGGCGCTGACGGAGCTTGTGGCGGAACATCTCGGGCGCGCAGCCGATCTTGCCGAAGACGACGAAGTCGACCCGCTCTTTGCCACCCCGCCCGTCACGACCGACGGGCGGATCACAGCCGGCATGGACAAGATCAAACGTCTCGTGCGCGTCGACCAGAAGCCGATTGGCCGTACGCCGCGCTCGAATCTCGCGACCTATTGCGGGTTGTTCGACGCTGTGCGCAAGCTGTTCGCCGCGACTCCCGCTGCACGCAAGCATCGCTACAGCGCCGGCCGGTTCTCGTTCAACGTCGCGCAGGGGCGATGTCCGACGTGCGAGGGCGAAGGCTTCGTGATGGTCGAGCTGCTGTTTTTGCCCAGCGTCTACGCGCCCTGCTCGACCTGTCAGGGCAGCCGCTACAACCCGCAGACGCTCGAGATTCGCTGGCGCGAGCGCAATATTGCCGAGGTGCTGGCGATGACCGTGGACACGGCATGCGACTTCTTCGTCGACGAGGCGCAGGTGATGCGCTCACTGACTGTGCTCCGTGATATCGGCCTCGGCTATCTACGGCTTGGTCAGCCGGCCACCGAGCTCTCCGGAGGCGAAGCGCAACGCATCAAACTTGCGACCGAGTTGCAGCGTGCGCAACGCGGGGATACGCTCTACATCCTCGACGAGCCGACGACCGGTCTGCATCCAGCCGACACCGATCGCCTGATGGTGCATCTGCATGGGCTCATCGATGCCGGCAATACTGTGGTGCTGGTCGAGCACGACATGCGTGTCGCGGCGCAAAGCGACTGGATCCTCGACATCGGCCCGGGTGCGGGAGAAAGCGGCGGGAGGATCGTTGTGAGTGGCGTGCCGGAGACGGTGGCGCTCGCCGTGGACAGTCGTACCGCGAGCTATCTGCGGGCCGTGATATTTCGTTGATTTCGTTGATCTGGTGGGTCGGCGGGGCACGCCGAAAACCCTTTGATAGGACCGCGTTCGGCCACGAGCCGTCATTGGCTCACATCAACTATTCGACATCCGGGAGGCAGTTCGACTCCTGAAAGCGGTCGCCCAAGGGCGAACTTGGACGATTGCTCATTTTTGATGCGGAGAAGCTACTGCCCTTGACGCAGCGCATTAGCACCATCGCCGCGATCGGCGCCGCCCTCACCTTTTCCGCCTCGCCCGCGTCAGCGCTCGGCGTCCTCGCCTACGGCGACGAGCCGGTGGGTGATCCCGGCRGCGTCGTGCAGGATCTGATTTCGACTGAGTTCGAGCGCTTTTTTAGTGCTGCCGGGACGGTCCTGGTGATTCACTACGATACGGTACAGCTGGGAATGGACCGCGTGTGGCACGCCACCGTCGGCATCAGCGCGGCACCCGAGGCCGGAGCCACCGCACGGCTTCCCGCTTGGCGTTTCAACGCGACCCGCTTGATCCGGAACCATGGGAATGTTGACGTGGCTGGCAGACGTGAGTGCCTCACCAGCGCGATACACGAGGCCGCACGAAACATGATGCAGGTGCCAATCCCCGAGTTGGCAACGCGCAGCAAGGCCTCGCTTGTCGGGGCGCGCAACGCCAAGCGCGCCGGACGGGACATTTGACGGCTCCCGGCTGCCCGGCCTTGACTTCGAGCCTGCCCCTGTAGATTGGATGTATATCCCATCACCCCCGTGCTTCCGATGCAGGCCCACCCCACGCAACTCAGCCTCTTCGATGAAATCGCTCGCGCAACCGTCGCGCGGTCGCCGGCTCGCCCATTGGTGCTGATGGCCTGCTCGGCCACGAAGCTCAACCGCCCTGCCCCGCCATGGATCTGTATCGCGGCGTCATGTATGAAACGTTTCGCGCGCATGTGCGAGCTGATGCGCAGCCCCAGGTCATCATCCTATCCGCGCAGCATGGCTTTATCCGCCCACCGCTCCTCGGCCGCGCGTATCACCCGACGGTAGTGCATGCCACCGGCGAGGAAGACCGGGCCGACCCGGTCGGGCCACGCCGCACCGGCCATCGCCGTCGACAGGCCCGAGAGCATGATCTCCGCGCGATCCGCGGTCATACGGGCATCGTAGGGGGCAATCTCCGCATCCGGCTGGCGCATAAGGTTGGTGCTGGCAGTGCGCCGACGATCATGGAAACCAGCGGTGGCACCGGGATGCAGCGCTCCCACCTCGGCCAGTATCTGGCCTAACCAATGATGCCAACCAGACACGGCGGCATGTTGGCAAAAGAAGCGGCGACCCGGTCGCCCTTGAGTTGCTTCCTCAACACGGTCTTACCATGCTCGTTAACACCATGCACCTGAAATACAGTTTTCGCCAAGTCGATACCAACGGTCGCGATCTTCATGTCGAACGCTCCTCCTTCTTACAGTAGGTTACGCAACCCAGTTTTCGCCAAGTCGATACCAACGGTCGCGATCTTCATGTCGAACGCTCCTCCTTCTTACAGTAGGTTACGCAACCC
>NZ_JBFTNE010000180.1:0-7544 GCF_056397325.1 Cupriavidus sp. 05N39 | reverse complement strand
GTGGGCATCTCCTTCCTTGCAAGCGGTTTTTTGGGCTATGCGGCGGCGCTTCGCGTCATAAAGGTCGAGTCGCTACTGAGCAGCGCCTGGATGACGCGCGCGTTCTTGTTGGCCAGCGCGACTGCCGCGCAGTTGTGCCCCCGTCGCGCGATCAACTGCTGCAGCCAGACGCTCTGTGGGTCGGTCTTTGTCGTTGAGTAACGCAGGACGGCCCGCGCGTCGTGGATAAGCAGGGTCCGCAGGTACGTGTCGCCGCGCCGGCTGATGCCGTGCAGCCGAGGTTTGCCTCCCGAGGAGTACTGACGTGGCACCAGGCCAAGCCAGGCCGCCAGATGCCGCCCGTTCCTGAATTGCTTGGGGTCGCCGACGGCGGCAACCATGGCTGTGGCGGTGATCGGACCGATGCCGGGCACTTCCGCGATCTTCTTGCACAGCGCGGATTGCTTCATGAACGACTGGATAGATGCTTCGATCAGATGGACACGCTCCTCGATTGCATTCAGGTGCTGCAGCAGTTCAGTCAGCAGCGTCTGGCAGAACGACCTCAGTTCGTCGGCGCTCTTGCCGAGTAGATCCGGGATTGCGCGCTTGAACGCCTCGGGTGAACGCGAAATCGTGAGTCCCCGTTCACCGAGCAAGCCACGCATCTGGTTGATCATGGCTGTACGATGGCGGATCAGGACTGCGCGCATCCGATGCGCGGCGTGAATGTCCTGTTACTCGACCGATTTGACCATAACGAAGCGCATGGCGGGTCCGCTGGCGGCCTCGACGATCGCTTCGGCATCGTTGCGGTCATTCTTGTTGGTCTTAACGAACGGTGACACATACTGTGGACTGATCAGCCGTACCTCAACGCCGAGCGACTGGAAGCGACGTGCCCAGTGATGTGCTGTGCTGCAGGCTTCTGCATTTCTGCCGACCATAATGCGGCGCGTCCATATGCACGTAAAAAAACAAACCTAACATAGATGGAAAGGGAACACTATACTTCGACGGTCACGACTTCGACCCGCCTCCGTGGCAAACGCGCACCATGGAGCAAATGGCACGTCCAGTCTCCCGCTGATCGATGTCGCGGCACGCGCGGGCTTTCAGACGCAGCAGCATTTCACCGAGGTGTTTCATCGATATGCGCGCTGCACGCCCCAGGCTTTCCGCCACCGCCCCACGATCGGGTGATGCGCTCGCGACTCGATCCGTGAGCGACCAACACGCGCAGGAATCCGACACCTCTGGGCAAGAACTCGAAAGAAGCGCGCGCCTTCCGGACGTATGCTTGACGATATTCGCGGCATAACAATTGCGCATGCTGTATTGGCCGGATACTGGTGACTCGAGCGAGGTACCCAACAATGGAAGAACTGCTCGGACGCGCATGGTGGATGCTCGCGCTGCGTGGCGCCGCGGGAATCCTGTTCGGCCTCCTCGCGCTCTTCTGGCCTGGTCTCACGCTGCGGCTTCTCGTCGCGATGTTCGCGGCGTATGCACTCATCGGAGGCATCGCGGCGGTCAGCACGCCAATACGACATCGCTCGATCCGCACAGACTGGTGGATGCCGTTGCTGCTCGGCCTGTGCACAATCGCTGCGGGCCTGATCGCCGTCGCAGCGCCAGGTGTCACTGCGCTCGTTCTAATCGCCGTGATGGGCGCGAACGCCATCGTCACCGGAGTGCTTGACCTTATCGCCGGGGTGCGGCTGAAGAGGCGCGACCGCAGAGAGCGGCTGCTGTTTTTCATCAGCTTCCTGTCGGTGCTGTTCGGCAGCTCGCCCCCGGTGCCGGCGCACTCGCCCTCGTCTGGATGATCAGTGCCTACGCGATCGTGACCGGCGTGCTTCTGCTCGTCCTCTGCCTCGGCGCACGGACCTTGCGCCCCGTCCTTCGCGACAAGCAGAGAATGCCGCTGCACTCCTGAGCGCATCCTGCGCCAGGCGTCCACGTATCCCGCTGCGCATTCTGGAGAACACCATGAAGACCAACCTCCCATCGGCCGCAAGGCTGTCGACCCTCGTGCTTGCGCTATCCGCTGGTGGCTTGGTGGCCAGCGGCGCGACCGCGCAGGATGCTCCTATCGCGGGCAAGGCGACACTTGGCGTAACCGTCACCGAAGCGCAACTGGTTGCAACGGGCTGGCGCGCATCGAAGATGATCCACGCCGATGTCTACAACGAAAAGAACGAAAAGATCGGCCGCGTCGATGACCTGATTGTGGCACCCGATGGCTCGCTCTCCGCCGTGATTATCGACGTGGGTGGCTTTCTCGGAATGGCAACCCATCGCGTCGCCATCCCCGTTCAGCATTTCAAGCAGATGGCGCCGAAGGCAATCCTGCCCGGCGCAAACAAGGAGGCGCTGAAAAAACTGCCGGAGTTCGAATATGCCAAGGGCTGACGTCGGGCCGCGACGCCGCAGCACGATTCACTGACGATTCGGGCCACTCTGGCGGCTCGCCGGAACAAGGAGCATAGCGATGCTATTGGACCTCGATAGGTGGAACCCCTTCCGTTTCCTGCGCAAGAGCCCCGAGGAAAAGAGCGCGGGCGCGAAGGTGAACGCCGCGCCTGCGACCTCACAGCAGGCCCCCGCGCCGTTGACCCCGGATGCGGCCGCGTCCGCATGGCCGGCATCGTTCGATACGGCGCGCTGGCCACTGCCCGATCCCCTGCATCTTCTCACGGACCTGATACGCGATCCGTTCGGCGGGATGGGACCGCTCGGCAACTGGTTCGGCGACTTCAGTCCTAGCCGCGTTCAGCCGCGCCTCGACGTGATCGACGACGGCGACGCGCTGCGCATCGTGGCCGAGTTGCCAGGACTGTCGCGCGAGGACGTGGAGCTCGAAGTCCTCGAGGACATGCTGGTGCTGACCGGCGAGAAGCGCATCGAATCGAAGAGCGACGAGAAGGGCTGCTACCGGGTGGAGCGGGCGTTCGGACAGTTCCAGCGCGCGATTCCGCTTCCTTCTGGCGTCGATCTCGAACGCGCCGAGGCGAATTTCGAGAACGGCATACTCACCGTGCGGGTGCCCAAAGCGGCCAAGGAACCTGCGGCGACGCGGCGCATCGAGATCAAGTAGCGCGATGCGCACGGCGACATCGCGCCATGCTGCTTGCTCGCGTCGACGACCAACTGCGGCGTTCCTGCGCGCGAGGGGGCATCTCCTCACCACTTGCGCACGACTCCTCGTCTTCAAACCTCCACTGCCTATCCAACGGAGAATATCATGGCCATTTGCAGCGTTTGCGGAAAGCCGGCGACCGCGCAGATCACGATCACCGAGAACGGCCAGCGTCGTCAGTTGACGCTGTGCGACGAGCACTACATGGCGTTCATGGCACGCAACCAGCGCAGCCTTTCGCCGCTTGAATCACTCTTTCACGGCGGCCTCTTCGAAAGTCTCTTCGACGACATGTGGTCGCCGCTCGAAGGCAGGCGCGGCGGTCGGCAATCTCTCGGCCAGACGGACGAGACGCGCGAGCGCGCAGGAGAGGGYGGCGATGAGGGCGAGGGCGTGGGTGAACGCGCGGTGAGGGCCGGCGGCCGGCCGCGTCGGCATCGCCGTGCGCGCGAAGCCGTCGACCTGCAGACGTTCCTGAGCGAGAGCGGCCTGGACCGCTTGCAGGCGGCCGCGCAAGCGGCGGTCGAGTTCGGCAAGTCCGAAGTCGATACAGAACACCTGCTGCTCGCACTCGCTGACAACAACGTGGTGCAGGAGATCCTGCGCGAATTCAAGCTCGATCCCGAAGAGATCAAGAAGGACGTCGATCAGAACGCTCCGCGCGGCACTCGCGGCGACAAGACGGACGAGGAGCGCATCGGCGTATCGCCGCGCGCAAAGAGCGCGCTGGAGAACGCGCTCACTGCATCACGGGAACTCGGCCACAGCTATGTCGGACCGGAGCATATCCTGATCGGGCTTGTCGAAGAGGAGGACGGCTTCGCGGGCGAGCTGCTGCGCAAGTACGGACTATCGTCGCATGCGCTCCGGCAGAAGACAGTCAAGGTGGTCGGCAAGGGCGCCGAGGAAGGCACGGTCGAGGGCCGCTCTACCACGCCAACGCTCGACAAGTACGCGCGCGATCTCAGCGAACTTGCGCGGCGCGGCAAGCTCGATCCGGTGATCGGCCGGGACAAGGAGATCGAAACGACTATCGAGGTTCTTGCCCGCCGGCGCAAGAACAACCCGGTGCTGATTGGCGAACCGGGCGTTGGCAAGACGGCGATCGTCGAAGGACTCGCGCAGCGCATCGCCCAGGACCAGGTGCCGGAAGTGCTGCGCGGCAAGCGCGTCGTCGAGTTAAATATAAACAGCGTGGTCGCGGGCGCAAAGTATCGCGGCGAGTTCGAAGAGCGCGTGAAGCAGGTGCTCGATGAGATCGTCGAGAACCAGGACCGGCTGATCGTCTTCATCGATGAATTGCACACGATCGTCGGTGCCGGCCAGGGCGGCGGCGAAGGCGGGCTCGATATCGGTAACGTGTTCAAGCCGGCGCTCGCGCGCGGCGAACTGCATCTCGTGGGCGCCACGACGCTCAACGAATACCAAAAGTACATCGAGAAGGACTCGGCGCTCGAGCGCCGCTTCCAACCGGTGAACGTGCCCGAGCCGAGCGTCGCGGAAACCATCGAGATCCTGCGCGGACTGCGCGACCGTCTTGAAGCGCATCACAAGGTGAAGATCACCGAAGAGGCCATCGCGGCTGCGGCCAAGCTCTCGGACCGCTATATCGCCGCGCGATTCCTGCCGGACAAGGCCATCGACCTGCTCGACCAGGCGGCCGCCCGTGTGCGCATCTCGTCGAATTCCCGGCCGATGCAACTGCACGACATCGAGGCGACCATCCGCCGCACGCGCCAGGAACAGGACGCGGCAAGCTCGGCCAAGCAGTTCGATAAGGCAAAGGAACTGGAAGGCAAGCTCGTCTCCGAACAGAAGCGCCTCAACGATGCGACCGAAGCGTGGAAGAAGGAACGCGGCACCAGTTCGCAAGAGGTGACGGCGGAGGACATCGCGCAGGTCGTGGCGTCGCTCACCGGCGTGCCGGTGTCCGAACTCACCGCTGAGGACCGAGAGAAGCTGCTGCGTCTCGAAGAGCGCCTGAGGGAGCGTGTGGTCGGCCAAGACGAGGCGGTCAGCGCCGTCGCGAAGGCCGTCCGGCTTTCCCGTGCCGGTCTCACCGAAGGCGGCAAGCCGACCGCGAGCTTCCTTTTTCTCGGACCGACTGGCGTGGGCAAGACCGAGCTCGCCAAAGCGCTCGCCGCCTCGGTGTTCGGCGACGAGAACGCGCTGGTGCGCATCGACATGAGCGAGTACTCCGAGCGGCATACAGTGGCGCGGTTGGTGGGCTCGCCTCCGGGCTATGTCGGCTATGAGGAAGGCGGTCAATTGACTGAGCGGGTGCGGCGCCGCCCATATAGCGTGGTGCTGCTCGATGAGATCGAGAAGGCGCATTCGGAGGTGCACAACATCCTGCTGCAGCTCTTCGACGAAGGCCGTCTCACCGACGGCAAAGGACGTCTCGTGGATTTCACGAACACGATCATCATCGCGACAAGCAATATCGGTTCGCAGATGATCCAGGACAACATGCGCTCCGACAAGAAGCAGCTCGACTACCCTGCGCTGCGCGACCGTATTATGGAGGTACTGCGGCATCACTTCAGGCCCGAGTTCCTGAACCGGGTCGATGAAGTCGTGGTGTTCCATGCGCTCGGCAAGGCGCAGATCCGCAGCATCGTTGATCTGCAACTCGAGCGCGTGCAGCGCACCGCGGCCGGACAAAACATTGAGTTGTCGTTCGACGATTCGCTGCGCAATCATCTCGCTGAGATCGGCTATGACCCCGAGTTCGGCGCACGGATGCTCAAGCGCAAGATCCGGGCGGAAGTGGAATCGCAACTCGCCGATGCGTTGCTGCGGGGCGACGTGCGCGACGGCGACAAGGTGACGATCACCTACGACTCGGGCGCGAATGCGGTGCGCGTGCAGAAGCAATCCGCCGATGCGCAAGCGGCGCGCCAGGCGAAGGAGCAGAAACCGGCGCACGTATGAGGGAAGGCCCGAGGGCGATGCCGCTTACGCGGCGTCGCCTTCCGAGCCTCACGCATTCTTGGCAACAGGGCTTGTCGGTCTGCAGCACGCAGGCTTGATTCAGATGTGTGCGCTTCGGAGTCATGGTCGCCACCTCTTGCCGAACGCACGTCACCGTGCGCGGCCGTTCAGCCGCCATTCAGATAGCGATGCACCAGCGCCAGCGCCACGCACATCGCGCCCTCGCCTACCGCCGACGCAACGCGCTTGATCGACGCATGGCGCACGTCGCCCGCAGCGAACACGCCCGGCATGCTGGTCTTCAGATGCAGCGGTGCGCGCTCGAGCGGCCATAGCAGGCCGTGCTCGAACTCGCGCAGGTCTGGACCGGTGACGAGATAGCCTGCCTCGTCCCGCACGATGCCCACCTGCGCCGCCCATTCTGTTTGCGGCACGCCGCCGATGCAGACGAAGAGCCAGTGCGTCTTCACGTTGCGGTGCTGGCCGGTGCGCACATCGGTCAGCGTGATTTCACGCAGCGTCTCGTCCCCGGCGAGCGCCGTGCCATGCGTGCACGTCTTAACTTCGATATTCGGTGCCGAGTTCACGCGGTCCACCAGATATTGCGAGAGCGTGCGCTTCAGCGACGCGGTTGGCTCAATGAATCTCAAGCGCATAAGTGCGTTGAGCGTTGTTTTTCTGCGGATTCACAGCGCAAGCCCGCAAGAGGCCCATGTACGTGGGGTGGCGGAACGGGAGGTGGCGCAGGAAGGGTCCGTTCTCGTGGTGCATCTGGAAGCCCCCTTGACGAATCTCGTCGGCTTCGAACGCGCGCCGCGTAGCGCGGCCGAGAAGGCCGTCGCGCAACAAGCCATGGCGCGATTGCGCGATGGCGAGGCAATCTTCGTGACATCGCCTGCCGCGGGTTGCCACCTGGAGTCCGTGCAACTCGATTTCGGCGCGTTGACGCCGGCATTCACAGCCGCCAGCGACAGCGCCGCGAAGGCATCGCCGGGCGCGACTCCGGGCGGTGAACATGCCGATCTGGATGCCGACTACACGTTCCGCTGCAAGGCGCCTGCAGCGCTCCATCAGATCGCGTAGCGGCCGACATGCGATCGATCATGCCAGGATGTTTGTCAGAAGACCGCGCATCCGGGTTGACCCCATCCAGGTGGCCAAAGGACGCTGCCCGCGCTGCGAGCGACCTCTTTGGAAGCTGGCAAGTTATTCCACCGCCGGAAGGTGCAGCGTAACGGTCGTGCCCTTGCCTACTTCGCTCTCAAGAGAAATATGGCCGCGATGCAGCAGCACAATCTCACGCACGAGGGCAAGGCCCAGTCCATCGCCGGCCGACCCGCGCTRCAGCTTGCCTCGGAAAAATTTGTCGAACACCAGCCCGAGTTCGTCAACTTTGATCCCCATGCCTCGATCGGTCACTTTCAGCATGGCGTTGCGGCGTTCGTCCGACGCGCTAGCGACCGAGATGTTGACCTCTCTCCCAAGCCCG
>NZ_JBFTNE010000179.1:0-10786 GCF_056397325.1 Cupriavidus sp. 05N39 | reverse complement strand
GAGCGTCAGCGCGGCGCGCGGCAGGCGGCGGTCGATGTTCTCCATCACGGAGATCATCGTCAGGATGGCCAGCGGCATCATGGCGTGCACCATGCCGACCATCACGCTGCCGAAGTTGTAGAGCAGATCGGCGGGTGCATCCGTCACGCCAGCCGCCTTGAGGAGCTGGTTGAGCACGCCGTTGCGGCCCAGCAGGACGATCCACGAAAACATGCGGACCAGGAAGCTGGTCCAGAACGGCAGCAGGATCCAGAACAGCAGCGAGCTCTTTGCCCGCGCGCCGGCGGCCGACGTGAGGTAAGCCACCGGATAAGCGCCGACGATGGCCAGCAAGGTGGTCCAGGCCGCGATCTTGAGCGTGATCCACAGCACGTCGAGGTAGACGGACGAATGGAACAGGCGTGCGTACAGGTCCAGGGTAATGCGCCCGTCCACCGACACGCTCATCCAGATCAGCTGGCCGACCGGGAACACCAGCATGACCAGCAGGAACAGGATGGTGGGCGCGCCGAGCAGGAAATCGCGGTGCCAGGCAGACCGGCGCTTGGCGGCCGGCGTCGCGGCCGCCTTCATGACTTGTGTGATCATGGCTTACTCCGGAATCGCAACGGCATCTTCAGGCTGCCAGCTCACCGTGAGCGTGTCGCCAGGCAGATGGCGGCCAGGGGCGCCGCGGGTCAGTTCCGCCACCACCAGCGGCGTGTCGCCCGGCAGTGCCAGGTAGGATTTGGTCACACCGCCCGTCACGACGATATCGCCCAGCCGCGCCGACAATGTATTCGGCGCGCCCGGCGCCCCCGAGACATGGAGATTCTGCGGACGGATCATCACCTTGGCGCGGTCGCCGCGCCGGAACGCGGCGCCATTGGCCTGCACCGTGCCGCGCGCGGGCAGCCCGTCGAAGCTGACGTCGAGCAAGCCGCCGCTGACCGCTTCGACCGTGGCCGGCAGCAGGTTCGACTCGCCCAGGAAGTCCGCCACGAAGGTGGTGCGCGGGCGGAAGTAGAGATCGGCCGGACTGCCGAGCTGCTCGATCCTGCCGCTATTCATCAGGCAGATGCGGTCGGACATCGTCATCGCCTCTTCCTGGTCGTGGGTCACATACACGATGGTGGTGCCCAGTTCGCGGTGGATGCGCTTGATTTCGAGTTGCATCTGGTCGCGCAGCTTCTTGTCCAGCGCGCCCAGCGGCTCGTCCATCAGGATGATCGACGGGCGGTAGACCATGCAACGCGCCAGCGCGATGCGCTGTTGCTGCCCGCCCGACAGTTCCTTGGGCAAGCGATGGGCAACGTGGGGCAGGCGCACGAGATCCAGCGCACGGCTGACCTCCTGCTCCGCCTGCCGCGCCGGCATCTTGCGCATCTTCAGCGGAAAGCCGATGTTCTCTGCAATCGTCATGTGCGGGAACAGCGCGTAGTTCTGGAACACCATGCCGATGTCCCGTTCGTAAGGCGCGCCGTAGGTCACATCCGCGCCGTTGATGCGGATGCTGCCGCCATCCGGCTGCGACAGGCCGGCGATCAGGCTCAGCAGCGTCGTCTTGCCCGAGCCTGACGGGCCCAGCAGGGTCAGGAATTCGCCCTCCGGAACCGAGAGGTCCGTGGGCGCGAGCGCGATGAAATCGCCATAGCGCTTGGACAGCTGCCTGGTCTGCAGTTTCTGTGTTACTTGTTGCATCACGCTTACCTTTGCAAGAGAGTTCCGACGTCAGCGCATGCGCTTCACTTCAGGATCCAGGCATTGAACTTCTCGAGCACCGGCTCCTGGTTCTTGACCCAGTATTTGGCATCGATCTTCACGCCGCGCTTGATGTTGTCCGCGTAGGTCGGCAGCATCGCGGCGTGCTTGGCATCGATGTACTTGAATGCGTCCGGATGGGTGACGCCGGCGGCCAGGTATTGCGTGAGCTGCGCCTGGCGCTTGGGGTCGGAGGCAAACTTGATGAACTCGCGGCAGGCGGCGGCGTTGGGCGTGCCCTTCAGGATGGTCCAGCTGTCCACGCCCCACAGGTGCTGGTCCCAGCAGATGGCGACCGGCGCGCCGGCATCCATGGCGGACTGCGCGCGCGAGATCCAGGTAGCCACCAGATCCACCTCGCCCGACTTGAGCATCTGCTCGACCTGCGCGCCGCCGCTCCACCACACGGCGACGCTGGACTTGACCTTATCGAGGCTGCGCAGCGCGCGGTCCACGTCGCAGGGATAAACCGATGCGTTCGCCACCCCGTCCGCCATCAACGCTTCCTCGATGGTATCGAAGGGATGCTTGCGCAGCGCGCGGCGGCCGGGGAAATCGTGCACGTTCCACAGGTCCTTCCATTGCGCGGGCGCCTTGCGGCCCTTGAACGCATCGGTGCGGTAGGCCAGCACGGTGGTGTACACGTTGGTGCCGACGCCGTAGGGCGACATGTATTGCGCCGGGATGCCAGCCACCACCGGATCCGCGCCCAGCCCGTGTTTCTCCAGGTAATCCTTTCCGTCGGTGGTCAGGACCTCGATCGCAGGCTGGCTGATCGATGCCATGTCCCAGCTGTAGTTCTTGGCGTCCACCATGGTACGGATCTGGGCCGTGGGCTCCGCGTTGGACGGAACGCCCACAACCTGGATGCCGGTGGCCTTGGTGAACGGCTTGTAGAACACCTCGCCATACGCCTTGGCAAAGACGCCGCCGGAGTCGCGCACTACGATGCGTTGCGAGGCCGCCTTGGCCGATGTCCAGATCGCCGGCATGGCGAGTGCGGCGGTGCCGGCGCTCAGCAATTTAAAGGCGTCGCGACGCGATGGATTGCTCGGCTTGTCGGCGTTACTCATGGCTGTACTCCTACGGGGACGGGGGATCGGAATGAAAAAAAATCGGGAGGCCGGCCTGAGCCGGTGGCAATCAGGAAATCAAGGAATCAAGGAATCAAGGAATCTGAAAATCAGGGAATCAGCTTGCCAGGGTTGAACAGGCCCTGCGGATCGAAGGCGCGCTTGACGGTACGCATCAGGTCGAGTTCGACATCGCCCTTGTAGTGGCGCATCTCATCCAGCAAGGTTCGGCCCACGCCATGCTCCGCGCTGAAGGTGCCATTCAACCTGGCGGCGACATCGTGCCCGGCGCGGCGCACCGCGGCGGCGGTTTTCGCCTGGTCGGGCAGGGCCTGCCAGGTGTCGAACTCGAAGAACGGGATGAAATGGATATTGCCGTCGCCGAGATGGCCCACCACCACGACACGCGCATCGAAGCCCTCTTCGATCGCGCGGGTGGCTTCGGCAATGAAAGCGGGCACCATCGATACCGGCACGGCGGTGTCCAGCGTCAGGCCGATGCCCGCCTTCTTGTTGCCCTCCGACACACTGTGCCGCAGCTTCCACATCGCCTCGCGCTGCGCGGAGCTGGCGGCAATGGCCGCATCGGCGATCAGGCCGCGCTCCATGCCCTTTTCCAGCGTGGCCTCAAGCACTTCCTGCAAGCGCGCGTCGTCGCAGGTATCGCTGAGCTCCACCAGCAGATGCCAGGGATGCGCACCGGTGAGCGGCGCATGCTGGCCCGGCACGTGCTCCAGCACGATGTCGAGCTGGCTGGCGTTCATCAGCTCGAAAGCGGATAGCCGCGCACCGCAAGCGGACTGGAACAGGCCGAGCAGCGCCAGCGCGGCATCCACGTCGACCGGTGCGACCCACGACATCGCGTGCGCGCTCGGCAACGGGTGCAGCTTCAGCGTGGCCGCGGTGATGATGCCCAGCGTGCCTTCCGCGCCGATGAACATCTGCTTGAGGTCAAGCCCGGTATTGTCCTTGCGCAAGGTGCGCAGGCCGCGCCAGATACGCCCATCCGGCAAGACGACTTCCAGGCCGAGCACGTTCTCGCGGGTATTGCCATAGCGCAGCACACCGGTGCCGCCCGCATTGGTGGCGATGTTGCCGCCGATCTGGCAGGAGCCCTCGGCGCCCAGGCTGATCGGGAAGAAGCGCCCCGCCTCGATGGCCGCGGCCTGGATCTCGGCCAGCACGCAGCCGGCCTCCACCTCCATCGAGTTGTCCGCCGGGTCGATGCGCACAATGCGCCGCATGCGCGAGAGATTGACGATGACGCAGTTGCCTTGCTCATACGGCACCGCGCCACCGCTCAGGCTGGTATTGCCACCCTGGGGCAGGACCGCCACGCCGGCGGCCACGCACGCCTTGACGAGTTCCGAAACCTGTTCGGTGGTGCGCGGCAGCGCAACGCAAAGTGCCGTGCCCTTGTAGCGGCCGCGCCAGTCGCTGACATAGCCTGCCAGATCGTCGCTGGCGGTGAGCAGCCCTGTCGCGCCGACGATATCGCACAAGGTATCTAGCAACAACTTCATCATGAATTTCCCAGTTGACGATCAACCCGCGACAGGCGATCCGATAGTCCAGAGAATAGTTCGCGAATATGCGAATCGCAATCTCTTCAATTGCAATGCAATTATTTCAGGGTTTTTACCTAAACAGGAAAGGCCATGCACCAGCGCAGGAAAACGCACGCGCCGCCGTGGTGCACGGGGTCGGACATGGTGCGTTGCAGTGGGTTGCGGCGGGGGGATTTAAAACAGGCAGCGAAGCGCGCGATGGCTTGCAGGATGACGGTGGTGGCGCTCGCTCACCGGCGCCATCCGGACGACTGCCGCATCGGCCTGCCACCGTAGCTGGCAGCAGGCTCTGATGCGGCACACAGCTTATTTGGTCGCGGGGTCCACCGCGATGGCCACGGCCTCCGTATAGACCGCCTGCACCTGGTCGCCCTTCTTGATGTTCTTCAACTGGTCCGGATCCTGCACATTCAGGTTGACCTTTCCTTTCGGGCCCTGCAGCGTGACATGCTGCTTTTTCATGTCCACGGCGACGACGTTCGCAACGACCGTCACCTGCCTGCCTGCCGCCGCGCCCGGCTTCGCGCCCGCGGCGGTGCGGTCCCCGGCTTCGCGTTCGGTGCGTTCGGTAATCCCGTCCCCGCCCTTCTTCAGTTCCAGCGTCAGGGCCTGCTTGTACTCGGCGACGACCTTGTCGCCTACCTTGATTTGATCGAAGTTGCGCACTTCGTCCCCCACCGCGAGATCGAACACCCGGCCCTTGGGGCCCTTCAACGTGACAGTGCGGCTTGCCGCGTCGATCTTCATGACGGTAGCCGCCACTTTCGTTGTTTCGGAAAACGCGGCCTTTCCTGGCGCGGTCATCATCTCGCCCTTGGTTTCCGGCTGCGCAAACACCGGCTGCACAAGCCCGGCCAGAGCGGCCGTCGTGGCCATGGTCAAAAGCATCTTTCGCTTCATTTTCTTCTCCTTGAATGACCCCAGGCTTGTGCCGTGCCTTTTGCCGCCGATGTGGGCGACAGGCACAGGCGATCCGTCACGGAGGGCATCAGGTAGGCTTATCGCAACTCCCGGCCAACACATTGCCCTGCCTCAACCATAGACGCAAAGCGTGCCGGGCGGGATGTTTGCGCGAGGCGAACCGGTTTCCGCGCGCCCCGATGGCGCGCGGCATATCGGCACGCGCTACGCCTGCGGGCGCCTGCGCAACGCAGCGGTGACACGCTTCACAACGAACAGGCGCAGGTAGTCATGGATGCGCGCATCCGTACTTAAATCCCGCAGCGCCTCAAGATACACTTGCCGCACGGCCTCCGGAGGAGCCTCCAACTCCTCCGCGATGCGCTGAATCCATTCTTCGTCGCTGTGGGTATGCATCGGTTACGTCTCTCTCGCGAGGCCGCAGTACCTGACGCGCCCGGATGCGGACGGGCATCGGTGAAAGGCCATGCCCGCCAGCGGACTGGAATCCCGGCGCTTCTGCATTGAGTGTCGGCGAGACCGGCAGGCGGGCGTTGATCCATGTCAACCGCGCCCGTCTCTGCGAAGGAAGCCCCTACGGTTTGCGCTTTTTGCAGAATAGCCCTTGAGGGCCTTTATCGCGCATGGCTTCATGAATCCTGGGGCACCAGGAATTAGAACCCCTCTTCAGAAATGTGTCGGCGCCGCCACTGACTTGCGCTAGATCAAGTCACGGCGCCGGCGCGACGGATAGCATTTCACCCACACCGTCGCCCCGCGGTTCAAGGCTTGTCTTCATCGTCCTCCCTCCCATTTCCCCTGACGCCCTGAAACCCTGGAGCCCTTTGGCGGCATTCCCTTATTCAGCGCACAGGTAGCCGATGAAAATAAAACCAGGCTGGGGTATCGCGGCACTGTTCCTTGCCGCCGTCACTGGCACCGCGCTGTGGTGGTTCGCCGGCCAACGCGATCCATGGCCGGCCTCTGTCGTCCACAGCAACGGGCGCATGGAAATCGGCCGGCTCGACGTGGCCGTGAAGTATGGCGGCCGCGTGATCGACCTGCCGGTGCGCGAGGGCGAGGCCCTCTCCGCCGGTGCCGTGGTGGCCCGCCAGGACGACGCCGAACTGCTGGCCCAACTGGACCTCGCCACCGCCGCGCGGGAGCGCGCCGTGCAGGCCGCATCGCGCGCGCAGGCCGAAATCGATGCCCGTGCGAGCCGCCAGCGCCTTGCGCGGCTGGAGCTGACCGAAGCCGTCAAGCTGTACCAGGACCGCCAGATCTCATCCGTCGAACGGGATCGCCGGCAGCTTGGCCTGGATGGCGAAAGCGCGAGCGTGACCGGCGCGCGGGCCGCCCTTGGCGAAGCCCGGGCGGCGGTCGTGGAAGCCGACGCGCAGATCGCCCGCCTGAAGATCCTGCGGGACGAAGCCACCATCCGCGCGCCCGTGGCCGGCCGCGTGGAGTATCGCGTGATCGAGGTCGGCACGGTGCTGCCGGCGGGCGGGCGCGTGGTGTCCCTGCTCAACCTGGCTGATATGTACTTCACCGTGTTCCTGCCGGCCGGCGCGGCCGGCAAGCTGGCCATCGGCGACGAGGCTCGCATCGTGCTGGACGCCATGCAGGACGAACCCATCCCGGCCCGGATCAGCTTCGTGGCCAGCGAGGCGCAGTTCACGCCCAAGTATGTCGAGACCGATGCCGAGCGGGCCAAGCTGATGTATCGCGTCAAGCTGCAACTGACGCCGGACGTGGCGCAGCGCTACGCGGCAAAGCTGAAGGCCGGCATGACGGGCGATGGCTTCGTGCGCCTGGATGCCACTCAGCCCTGGCCAGCCAGGCTGGCGCTGCGCCAGCAGCCGGCCTGACGTCATGCCGGGCCCGCACCCCGACCGCGCCGCGGCCATCCGGATCGATGGCCTGTCGCATCGCTATGGCGCCAGCGTGGCGCTGGACCACGTATCGCTCACGCTGCCCGGCAACGCCACCATCGGCCTGATCGGCCCCGACGGCGTCGGCAAGTCGACCCTGCTCGGGGTGATCGCCGGCGTCAAGCGCATCCAGCAAGGCAGCGCGTCGGTCCTTGGCGCGGACCTGCGCGACCGGCAGGCCCGGGAGGCGCTGTTGCCGCGCGTGGCCTTCATGCCGCAGGGGCTGGGGCGCAACCTGTACCCGACGCTCTCCGTCTACGAGAACGTCGACTTCTTTGCCCGGCTGTTCGGCCTGGGCGCCGCCGATCCTCGACGAGCCCACCACGGGCGTGGATCCGCTCTCGCGGCGCCAGTTCTGGACCCTGGTGGAAGCCCTGCGCGCCGAGCACAGCAACATGACGGTCATTGTCGCCACCGCGTATATCGAGGAAGCGCAGCGCTTCGAGCACTTGGTGGCCATGGACGCAGGCAAGGTGCTGGTGTGYGACCGCACCGCCGATGTGCTGGCCCGCGCCGGCACCACCGATCTGGAACAAGCCTATATCTCGCTGCTGCCGTCGGCCCGGCGCGGCGAGGCGACGGGCCTGCTGATCCCGCCCCGCCCGCCCGACGACGGCGAACCCGCCATCGAAGCCGAGGGACTGACGCGGCGCTTCGGCGCTTTCACCGCCGTGGACAACGTGAGCTTTCGCATCGAGCGCAGCGAGATCTTCGGCTTTCTCGGCTCCAACGGCTGCGGCAAGACCACCACCATGAAGATGCTGACCGGGCTGCTCGATGCCACCAGCGGCACCGCGCGCCTGCTCGGCCAGACCATCGACGCCGGCGACATGCGCACGCGCATGCGGGTGGGCTATATGTCGCAGGCGTTCTCGCTTTACGAAGAACTCACGGTACGGCAGAACCTGGACCTGCACGCCCGGCTCTACCGGATGGAAGGCGACGCCGCGCGGCAGGCGGTCGGGCGAGCCCTGCAAGATTTCGAACTGGACCAGCACGCCGAGGCGCAGCCCGCTTCCTTGTCGCTCGGCATCCGCCAGCGCCTGCAGCTGGCCGCCGCCTGCCTGCACCATCCGGAAGTGCTGATCCTCGACGAGCCTACCTCCGGCGTGGATCCCGGCGCGCGCGACATGTTCTGGCGCCACCTGGTCCAGCTCTCGCGCCAGCAGCGCGTGACGATCTTCGTTTCCACGCACTTCATGAACGAGGCCGCGCGCTGCGACCGCATCTCCTTCATGCATCGCGGCCGCGTGCTGGCCGTGGGCAGCCCGGAGGCCCTGCGGGAGCGCTGCCACGCGCAGACGCTGGAGGACGCCTTCGTCACCTATCTGGAGCAAGCGGAGAACCCGGAGAACGGCGCTGCCGCCGCTACCGTATCCGCGCAACCGGCCCCGCCCCGCGCGCCGGACGACAAACCCGCGGGCCATCCGGGCGGCTCGGCCCTGGCGCGCACCTGGGCCTTCGCCCGGCGCGAGGCGATGGAACTGGCGCGCGACAAGCTCAGGCTGGCATTCGCCATCCTCGGCCCTATCGTGCTGCTGTGCGCCGCGGCATGGAGCGTTTCCTTCGACGTCGAAAACGTGCGCTTCGCCGTGCTGGACCGCGACCAGAGCCGCGCCAGCCGGGAACTGGTGGAGCAGTTCTCCGGCTCGCGCTACTTCGTGCAGACCAACGACGTGCGCAGCGAGGCCGACGCGGACCGGCGCCTGCGTGCCGCGAACGACATGCTGGTCGTCGATATCCCGCCCGGTTTYGAGCGCGACCTGCTGGCCGGCCGGCAACCGCAACTCGCCTTCCGCGTGGACGGGTCCAGCCCGTTCCCCGGCGCGACCACGCGCGCCTATGTCACCGGCGTGCTGCTGGGCTACGCCAATGCGCAGATGCGCGCGCTGCCGGCCCGCCCCGCCGCGCTGCCGGTGTCGATCGAGTCGCGTTTTATCTATAACCAGGAATTCCGCAGCATCTATGCCATCACGCCCGGCATCATCATGCTGGCGCTGATCCTGATCCCGACCATGCTGACCGCGCTCGGCGTGGTGCGCGAGAAGGAGATGGGATCCATCACCAACCTCTATGCCTCCCCCGCGAGCGTGGGCGAATACCTGATCGGCAAACAGCTTCCCTACGTGGCGCTGGCCATGGTCAGCTACCTCACGCTGGTGGCCCTGGCGATCGTRCTGCTGCAGGTGCCGCTGAAGGGCTCCTTCCTCGCCTTGTCGCTGGGCGCCGCGCTGTTCGTGCTGGCGGCCACCGCGCTCGGCCTGCTGGTGTCCACCTTCGTGCGTTCGCAGGTGGCCGCCATCTTCGGCACCGCCATCCTGTGCCTGATTCCATCGGTGAACTTCTCCGGCCTGCTCTATCCCGTTTCCACGCTGACCGGCAGCAGCTACTGGATCGGCCTGGGCTTTCCGTCGTCGTGGTTCCAGTTGGTCAGCCTGGGCAGCTTCACCAAGGGCCTGGGCGCCGGCAGCTTTGGCGCCATGTACCTGGCCTTGCTGGGCTTTGCGCTGCTATACCTGACTGGCGCGCGCCTGCTCCTGCGCAAGCAGGAGGCGTAGCCGGGAGATGCCGCGATGAACCAATGGTGCAAGAACGTGGCCCGGCTGTGCGGCAAGGAACTGCGCAGCCTGTTCAGCGATATCACGCTGATGGTGCTGATCGTGTTCGCCTTTACCCTGGCCGTGCACTCGGTGGCCAAGGGCATCAAGGCCGAGGTGTCGAACGCGTCGGTGGCGATTGTGGACGGCGACCACTCCGAGCTGTCGCGCCGCCTGCGCGACGCGATCCGTCCGCCGTATTTCAAGACGCCGGTCGATGTCGACCGGCACGTCGTCGACGCGGAGATGGACCGTGGCCGCTATATCTTCGCCATCGAGATCCCGCCGCGCTTCGAAGCCGATGTGCTGGCGGGCCGGACGCCGGCGGTGCAGGTGCTGGTCGATGCCACGGCGATGACGCAGGCGGGGCTGGGAGCCACCTACCTGCAGCAGATCTTCACGCGCGAAGTGCTTGAGTTCCTGCATGCGCGGGGCATCGAGGCGCAACTCCCCGTGCGCGCGGAGAGCACGGTGATGTTCAATCCCAACACGGAATCGCACTGGTTCACATCCACCATGCAGATCGTGGTCAACATCACCGTGCTGGCCATCATCCTGGTGGGCGCGGCGGTGATCCGCGAGCGCGAGCACGGCACCATCGAGCACTTGCTGGTGATGCCGGTACGCGCCAGCGAGATCGCCGTGGCCAAGATCCTCGCCAACGGCGCGGTGATCTTCCTGGCATCGCTGCTGTCGCTGTGGCTGGTGGTGCATCTGTGGCTGGCGGTGCCGGTCACGGGATCGCTGGGACTGTTTGCGCTGAGCACGGCGCTCTACCTGTTTTCCGTCACGGCGCTCGGCATGTGGCTCGCCACCATCGCGCCGGCCATGCCGCAGTTCGGCCTGCTGGCGGTGCCGACCTATGCCGTTGCCTACCTGCTGTCCGGCGCCGCCACGCCGGTGCAGAGCATGCCGCAGGCCATGCAGCACGCGGTCCAGTTCCTGCCGACGACCCAGTTCGTCAACCTCACCCAGGC
>NZ_JBFTNE010000178.1:0-7735 GCF_056397325.1 Cupriavidus sp. 05N39 | reverse complement strand
ATAGCCATCCACGTCCTGCAGGCTGAGTCCTGCGTCCTCCAGCGCGCCCTTGGCGCACTCGGCGTGCAGTTGCGCGACGGTCTTGTCCGGTGCCTTGCGGGTCGGGTGCTCGTAGGCCCCGACGATATATGCCTTGCCTTTGATGCTCATGGGTCTCCCTGGTTGTTCGGGGTACTTTGTTGTCCTGCAATCGTCGAATCAATGAAACATCGAATCATCGAATCATCGAACCGGCGAAATGATTAAAACAGATGCCTCGCGTTCTTGCTTGTCGCGGCGTGCTTCGCGTTCAGGGCGCGCGCCCGTACTGTTCGCGCAAGTCGCGCTTGAGCACTTTACCGATAGCGTTGCGCGGCAGTTCGTCCGTCAACACCAGTGCGGCAAGCCGCTGCATTTTTTCGAGCCGCCCGTTGACCCAGTCCAGCAGTCCGGCTGTATCGGACGTGGCGCCCGGCTGCAGCACCACGAAGGCCACCGGCGTTTCGCCCCAGCGCTCCGAGGGCACGCCGACCACGGCCGCGTCGGCGATGTCCGCATGTTCCAGCAATACCGCCTCGATATCGCTCGGATAGATATTGAAGCCACCCGAGATGACCATGTCCTTCTTGCGGTCCATCAGGACGAGAAAGCCGTCGGCATCGAAGTAACCGACATCGCCCGTGCGGATGAAGCGCTTGCCGGCGGCATCGAACCACTCGGCCTCCGCGGTCTTCTCCGGATGATTGTGGTAGCCGGACATCATCGCGGGCGAGTGCCCGACGATCTCGCCCGGCGTGCCGGCCGGCGCATCGGCCGGCAACTCCCGGCCATCGTCGTCCAGCAGCCGCATATCCGTATCCGCGGAAGGGCGCCCGACCGTGTGCAATTTGTCCGGATGTTCATGCGCGCGCAGCTCGCACCGCCCACCGCCCTCGGTCATGCCGTAGTACTCGATCAGCGCGCCGGGCCAGCGTGCCAGCACTTCAGCCTTCAGTGCGGCGGCGAAGGGCGCGCTGGTGCAAAACTTGTAGCGGAACGACGACAAGTCGGTGCGGGCGAAATCCGGGTGCGCCAGGATGCGCTGGTACTGCACCGGCACCAGCATGGTGTGGGTGACACGGTGCCTGGCCGCCAGTTCGAGATACTGGCCGGCGTCGAACTTGCGCATCAGCACCACGGTGCCGCCCAGCGACAAGGTGGGAAACAGGCTGACCAGCGTGGTGTTGGAGTACAGCGGGGTCGATAGCAGCGCCACGCTGTCGGGGCCGTAACCGCCCTGGGTGGCGCGCTGCACGTGCGACGAGCGCATGCCGAAGGGCTGGATGATGCCCTTGGGCACGCCGGTGGTGCCGGACGAGTAGATCAGGTTGAAGGGCCAGTCGGGCTGCACGTCGACGCTCGCCGGGCGCGCGTCCGGCGGTGCCAGCCACTCCGTGAAGGCCAGGCCCGCGCCGCTGTCGTCCAGCGCGATGCAAGGAATCCCGAGTTCGGCTTCCAGCCCTTGCAAGGCGCTGCGCGTGCCGGCGTCGATAAACAGCCGGCGCGCCCCCGAATCCTGCACCATGCCGCGCAGCGTCTCCGGGTTCAGGGCCGGGGACAGCGGCGCCACCGCCACGCCGGCGCGCAGGCTGCCGAGGAAGGCGGCGACGTATTCGATCGAGGTTGCCGCGCAGATGGCCACGGCCCCCCGCGCCGGCACACCATCGCGCTGCAGCGCGGCGGCGACGCGGTCGGCGAGCCGGTTCAGGCCGGCGAAGTCAATGCTGCGCTGGTCCAGCACCACGGCCGGGTGCCGCGGCCGTAGCGCGGCTTGAGCGTCGACCAAGGCGGCGAGGGGGGTGAAGTCAGTGCTTGTCGGTGACATAGGGCTGCCGTTGCGGCTCTCGGGGTGTTCCTGCTTATCGCGTGGCTGGCATGCTGCCTTGTTCTCGTGCCAGGCTGGCGGGCGCAATGCCGGGCGGGCGATGGCTTGCCCGCCGCGCCCGTGGCGCCCGCTGCAGGTACGGAGTGTCGCGCCTTGCGCCGGCTTCGACAATTTGGCTTTTTGGAAGAGGGGCTTGCCGGGAATGGTTGGTGCGGTGCACAAACGGCGCGAAAATGGTGCGGAAACGGTGCGGAAACGGTGCGCAAGGGGGCGGCGCTGCCAAATCATGCTGTTTGCGGCGCCTGATTGTCGTCAAAATGCCTTGGCCACGGGGCGCGCCTTGCGATACAGGATGATGGTGGCCAGCAACCCGCACGCAGCGGCAAAGGACATCCAGTAACCCGGCGCGGCCTTGTCGCCGGTGGCCTCGATCAGGTAGGTCGACACTGCCGGCGTAAACCCGCCGAACACGGCCGTGGCCAGGCTGTAGGCCAGCGAGAAACCCGCCACCCGCACCTCGACCGGCATCACCTCGGTCAGCGCCACCACCATGGCGCCGTTGTACATGCCAAAGAGGAAGGAGAGCCACAGCAGCACCAGCAGCATGCGTTCGAAGCTGGGCGCGCCGGCCAGCCACGATAGCGCGGGATAGGCTGTGGCCAGGGCGATCGCCGAAATCGCCAGCAGGATAGGACGGCGGCCGATGCGGTCGGAGAGCGCGCCGCCAACAGGCAGCCAGAGAAAGTTGGAGATGCCCACGCACAGCGTCACTGCCAGGCTGTCGGCGGTGCTGAGCTTGAGCACCGTCTTGCCAAAGGTCGGGGTATAGACGGTGATCAGGTAAAACGTGGTGGTGGTCATTGCCACCAGCAGCATGCCGGCCAGCACCGTGCGCCAGTTGCGCAGCATGGAATCGAATACCTCGCGCGTGCTGGGATGGTGCCGCCGGGCGCGGAACTCCACGGTTTCCTGCAACGAACGGCGCAGCACGAAAAGGAAAGGCACGATCAGGCAGCCGACAAAGAACGGAATGCGCCAGCCCCAGGCACCCAGTTCCTCGGCGGTCAGCCAGCGGTTCAGGCCAAAGCCGAGCCCGGCCGCCACGATGATGGCAATCTGCTGGCTGGCCGACTGCCAAGCGGTATAGAAGCCCTTGTGGCCCGGCGTTGCCATTTCAGCCAGGTAGACCGAAACGCCGCCCAGTTCGGCGCCCGCGGAGAAGCCCTGCAACAGGCGGCCGGTGAGCACCAGCAGCGGCGCCAGCAGGCCGATGGTGGCATAGCCTGGCACGAGGGCGATCAGGATGGTGCCGCTTGCCATGAGCGACAGCGTCACGATCAGTCCCTTGCGGCGTCCCACCTTGTCGATATAGGCACCCAGCATGATGGCGCCCAGCGGGCGCATCAGGAACCCCGCGCCAAACACGGCGAAGGTCAGCATCAGCGAGGCGAACTCGCTATTGGCCGGAAAGAAAGCGTGGGAGATATAGGTGGCGTAGAAGCCGAACAGGAAGAAGTCGAACTGTTCGAGGAAGTTGCCGCTGGTGACGCGCAGCACCGCGCCCAGTCTGGAGGAGTCGGGTGCGGCCGTGCCGGCCATCTCCGCTTGCATCGCCAGTCTCCTTTGGCACGCTGTCCCGGCCATCCGCCGCCAGAGGCGGATGGCCGGCCAGTTGGCCGCGCTTGTGCTGGTCAATATATGCGCTGCAAGCGGCCATTGCCAGCCCGGCGCGTGCCAGCGCCAGTGCTTCGCCACGGCCGGTACGCCCGCTCACGCCCCGCGAAACACCGCCGGACGCTTTTCGACGAAGGCGCGGCTGCCTTCGCGCGCATCGAGCGAACCCGCGGCGATCATGAACTGCATGGCTTCCACCGCCAGGCCTTCGTCGATCGGCAGGTTGATGCCCCGCGGGACCGCGCGCAGCGAGGCGGTGACGGCAATCGATGAATGCCGCGCAATCCGGTCGGCCAGCCGCAGGCAGGCGGGCAGCAGGTCAGCGGCATCCACTACCTGATTGACCAGGCCGAACCGCAGCGCGGCGTCCGCGTCGATGGGCTCGCCTGTCAGGATCATTTCATTGGCGCGCTTGCGGCCCACATGGCGCGGCAGGCGCTGGGTGCCGCCGAAGGTGGGCGGGAAGCCCAGCTTGATCTCGGGTTTGGCAAAGGTAGCGTGCCCGGCCGCGATGGCCAAGCTGCAGGCTTCCACGGTCTCGCAACCGCCGCCGAAAGCCAGGCCGTTGACCGCCGCGATGACCGGCTTGGGGAAGGCTTCGATGCGCCGCGTCATGGCCTGTCCCCGCTGCAGGAAGCTGCGCAGCGCCTGTTCCGGCGAAGCCGCGATGTCCGGCGCGAAGCCTGCAATGTCGGCGCCCGCGCTGAAGGCGCGCGTACCGCTGCCGGTAAGGATGACACAACGCACGGCAGGGTCGGCCTCAAGAGCATCGAGCCTGTCCATCAGCGCGTCGATGAGCGGATAGCTCAGGGCGTTAAGCTTGCCGGGGCGGTTCAGTGTCAACAATGCATGCTGGCCGAGTTGTTCATATTGCACCAGCTCTTTCGCGTTGGCCATGTCGGTAATATCGGTCATGTTTGCATCCCGTGGTTGTCCTCATTGTCTTGACTTCCGTGCTGGTGCAGGCGAGGTGAAATGGTCAGGCGGTTCCGCGAACGGCGATGCGTGCCGGGCGGCCGCGAAAGCTGGAAACAAAGACCACCGCCTCCCGCCCGGCGCAAAAGCGATCGCCGCAAGCCAGTATCGTGTCGCGCCCAGCCGCTTCCAGTGCGGCAGACTGCTGCGTGAGCCACACCATGCCCTCCGTGCAGATCAGGTAAGATCCCATTCCGAGCGGGATCCGCAGCGGGTCCGGGCCGAGGATCCAGTTGCCTTGCGTAGTGCTCACGATAGCCTCCTGGCGAGCGCGCCAATCTCTGGAGCGGTGCTTGCATTCTTGCCGGGAACCGCCAGGGCCGCCCGGAAGCTTTTTCATCAAGGGTATGCCTGGCCGTCATGTCAATCCTGAGCCGAGCCTCGACCAATGCGTTGCGCGCCATGTCGCTGGAAGCCCTGCGTGGCTTCGAATCCGCGGCGCGCCACCTGAGTTTCACCGCCGCCGCCGAAGAGCTTTGYATCACCCAATCGGCGGTCAGCAAACAGGTCAAGAGCCTGGAGGACGTGCTTGGCGCGGCGCTGTTCCTGCGCGGCGGCAAGGGCCTGAGCCTGACACCGGAAGGCCGCCAGCTGTTTGAGGCGGCGCGTTTGTCAATTGGCCAGCTGGGCGCCGCTATCGACCGCCTGCTTGCCGTCGACCGCATCTCCATCGCCGTCACCACCACGCCGTCGTTCGCCTCGCTCTGGCTGGTGCCCAAGCTGGCGCGATTCCAGGCGGCCGAGCCCGGCATCGACGTTCGCATCGATGCCTCGGAAGCGATGCTCAACCTCGAACGCGAAGGCATCGACCTCGCCATCCGGCTCAACGCGCATCCGCTTGGCCGGGACGATCCCCGCCCACTGCTGCAAGAGCGCCTGCTGCTGGTGGCCGCGCCGGCCGTGGCGGCACGCATTACGGAGGCGCGGCAGATCCTCGATACGCCTTTGCTGGTGTTCCATGACCCCGGCGCCCGCTTTGACTGGATGTCGTGGACACAGTGGTACCAGCGCCTGGGCCTGATGCGCTCGTCCAAGCAGGCGTGCCTGTATTTTTCGCAGTACGCGCATGTGCTGAATGCCGCCGCCCAGCAGGCGGGCATTGCGATAGGGCGTACGCCGATGGTGCTGCCGATGCTCAAGAGCGGGCAGTTGCAGGTGGTCCTGCCCGAGCATGTGGCAGAGGGCCCGACCTACCAGATTGTTGCGTCGAGCGTGGTGCGACCTGGGGTGGAGCGGTTTCGGGCCTGGCTTGAGATGGAGTTGGCGGGTGAAGTGATCGGGTGAGGGCGGATACGCGTGGCGGTAAAGGTGAGACAGCCGTTGGCGTAGCCGATTTTCGCAAGCGACGAAGCGCGCCGGTTTCCGAGGCGCGACTGGCGTCTTTCGAACGTGGATTGTTGAAGATCGGAAATTTCCGCAAATCCAATTAAGAATATTCGTATTACAGCCGGCGCCATTTCACAAAACCTGTCCGAATCGCAGCGCCCCAACTTGGCGGCGAGTGCAGGCGGATTGTGGATCAAGGCGTCAAGCCAGACTTCAGTGGGGTACTGGACGCCAACTTCGACGCCGATACCAACGAGACGCTGGTGATGCGCCTATCCCCGCCCCAATCCGGGGCTGCGGACGCGAGGGGCGTGAAAAGTCATGTCGATAATGGCGTCGCCATCTCACGTAGCTTGATTCACTTCCCCTTCCATCCGTGGGCACGGATGCGCCACCGGCAAAAAAGAGAACGCACCACGTGGTTAGGCAAGCCTCGCTATGAGGAATCTGGCCGAGGGTTGCCGCCAGCGCTGCGTTCGACGACGTAAATCAACAAGGAAAATCATGGGTCGTATCCGTCTTGCCGGGCTGTTCCTGGCGCTCAGTTTGCTGGCTGGTTGTGCTGTCGTGCAAAAGCCGATCCCCGCCTCCACGAAGCTCTTCGATGACCGGACGAGCACTGTGGCCGTGGCAGTGCAAAAGCTGCCGGAGCCCAACCACAGCATGGTCGGCGCGCAGGGGATTCTTGACTACGCGATCAACAAGGCCAACGCGCAGGCGATCGTGGAGCGTTTGCAGCGTCAGGATTTCTCCGTGGTGAAGGCGCTGCCGCAGGAATTCGCGAAGGGCCTGGAGTCGCGTCAGATCAAGGTCGTGCTGGTGCCTGAGCCGCTGGATATGGAGCAATTGAAGAAATTCACAGAAGGCTCCGGAGACGGCGTCGCCGAGATGGACTACCGGCCGCTGGCAAAACAATATGGTGCGGACCGGCTGCTGCTGGTGGCGCCGCGCTGGCTTGGCACGGCGCGCCAGTACTACGGCTTCATGCCGCTTGGCGCACCGGAGGGCTATGTTTCGCTCGTGGGCCAGCTGATCGATCTGCGCACCAACCGGCTGCAATGGTATGAGCCGGTACGGGTCCACACGCCCGTGACCGGCGAATGGGACGAGGCGCCGGAATATGCCAACCTGATGAAGTCGGTGGACGAGAGCACGCAAGCCGCTGTTTCCAGGCTGCGCGCGGCGTTCTTTATGGAGCAGGTGACGAAAGCAGCGGCTGCCGGTGTTTCGGCAGCCCCGGTAGTGCGATAAACACTGGCATATTGGCGCGCGCCCCCTGGCAGGCTGGCAGGGGGCGTCTTGCCGGATGAGCCGCGGTGCATCGCGGCTGGGTTGGCGGCTGTGATGCGCAATACGTCAAGCCAGACTTTGGTGGGGTGTCGTGCGCGCATTCATGGCCGTTATCCGACTTGGATTAAAAGAATGCAGAAGTGCAAGTCCAATAATCCCGATGATGCAATCTGTTGTCTATGTTGAATATTCTTCGATTTTGCGTTTTGCATATCCAAAAAAATCTGATGATTTTGATATTTTTTTAAAATAACTATCCACGTTCCGAGTTTTCCTGCCTCTGCGCCACTCGATTCATCTGATGCATCGGTAAAGTGAACGTAATGGTGCTCTCCCGGGTTGCAAGCGATCGAATTATTAACCCCGAATAAAAGTGCCGAAATTGTCAGGAATTTTGCCGTGAACGACAATGTATCCTGCCACATTATCAGAATTCCTAATGCATAACGACGACTTCTTCCGAGTAAGCGCAATTTCATTCCATGGAAAGTAGTGGTCATCGTGAGTGTAACTGCGGATTTCCTTCCTCGACAGCCTAGCAGGATGCGCGGACATAGTCAGGCTCATTGTCCTTCGGCTGATAATTAATGAGGATGTAGAGGTCCGGGGATGTATGCAGGATGTGCC
>NZ_JBFTNE010000177.1:0-7744 GCF_056397325.1 Cupriavidus sp. 05N39 | reverse complement strand
GCGCTGGCACGTAACGTGGCCCGACGCCTGGTCGTCTATTACCGCCGCCCCGGTGGGCAATCCCAGTTTTCGGCATTACTGGAACTCGAGCCGCGCAGCGATCGCGTCAAACGCGCGCTGATCTACGCGAAGGAAAATCTGCGCAATGCGCTGACGGTGGAGGAGCTGGCGGATGCCGCGCGCCTGTCGCCGCGCCAGTTCAGCCGGGTGTTCCGTGAGGAGACCGGCCAGTCCCCGGCTAAGGCCGTCGAGATGCTCCGGCTGGAAGCGGCCAGAACCATGCTCGAGTCAGGTCGTCACCCGATGGAAACCGTGGCGCAGGACACAGGGTTTGCGGACCGCGATCGTATGCGCCGGGCCTTTGTGCGCGCCTACGGCGTGTCGCCAAGCAGCATCCGGCGAAAGGACGCACTAGTAGAGCTGGAAGCGACGGAATGAACTGACGGCCAGCGACCGAAGCGGCCGGGTTGCGAGCGCGTCAGATTAGCGACGCTAGGATGCGCATCTCCGCATTCACTGGCTTGCGACATGACATGACATGCCACGCGCAATGGATGCCGTAGTTTGAATTCCGATGCCATACGAGTTCGATGTCGTAGATGTAGCCGTCAGATAGGTTGACTGTCTCCGCGTCGCGGAACGCCTCGGCGGCGTCAGATATGTTGATTGCCGGCTACGCCGAATGAACTAGGTTCTGGGCCTTACAGATCCATCGTCATCGAGGATGACAAAGCCCTTTGAGGGAACATTATCAATGTGCGAGGGGCGGCATACAGGGYGSACAGTAACCGAACGRTTGCTGYTAWCGRTMRATTGYGGGGCAGAGAGGACGTGATGCCTCTCTGCMTCTGAACGATCAGAYGACGAAGGGCATCTGCCGCTGGCGCTTGCCCGTCAGCCGGAACAGTGCATTGGCGACCGCCGGKGCGATCGGYGGCACGCCAGGCTCGCCCAGTCCCGACGGTGCGTCTTCGGACGGCACRAARAACACGTCGATGYGCGGTGCATCSGGCATCCGCGGTGGCGGATAGTCCGGRAAATTGCTGTTCCGAACCACTCCGTTCTCCATCTCGATGGCGAAGCCGGGCCGAATCATCGACAAGCCGAAGATGCATGCGCCCTGGACCTGGGCTTCTGCAGTCAGCGGATTGACGACGCGATTGCAGTGGACACCGGCCGTGACGTTGTGCACGCGCGCCTCACCCTTGGCGACGGACACTTCGACGACATACGCAACCACCGTCCCGAACGACTCGTGTACGGCCACGCCCCACGCATGCCCCCTCGGCAGTTTGCGCTTGCCGTAGCCGGCCTTGTCCGTGGCCAGCTGCAAGGCGGCGCGTTGTCGGACATGCTTGGTGGTGTCGAGTCGTGCCATGCGCCAAGCGACGGGATCCTGCTTCGCGGCCGTGGCGATCYCGTCGATCAGCGTCTCCTTGACGAAGCTCGTGTGGGTGTTACCCACCGAGCGCCACCAGAGCACCGCGACATCGACCTTCGGGTGATGAGCCGTCACCTGCATCGGCAGAGCGTATTCGTTCTCGACGATGCCTTCGGTCATGGTCGAGTCCACGCCGTTCTTCACGAGAACCGGCTCGAATGGGGTTCCCATGACGATCGACTGACCGACGATCGCATGCTGCCAGCCTACGACCTGACCCTTTGCGTCGAAGCCGATGCGCGCGCGGTGGACATGTAGCGGGCGATAGTAGCCGCCCTTGATATCGTCTTCGCGACTCCACATGACCTTGAGCGGTTCGGCATGACCTCTGGCGATCCACTCGCGAAGCACGCCTGCCGATTCGACCAGATAGTCCGACGTCGGCACGGCACGCCGGCCAAAGCCGCCGCCGGCCATCATCGTGTTGAGTGTCACCTTTTCGACGGGTAGCGACAGCGTCTGGGCGATCGCCGCCTGATCGACGGTCTGGAACTGCGAGCCGACCCAGACCTTGACGCTGGTCGCCTTATTGCCRCTGATTTCCGCCTGCATGGTGCAGTTGAGCGGCTCCATTGGCGCATGCGCGAGGTACGGCAGCCGATACTCGGCGTCGATCACGCGTGCTGCGCCTGAGAGGGCCGCCTGCATATCGCCGCTCTCTAGCGGGCGCGCCACCTTGCCGGGCTGCGTCGCAAGCTTGCTGTACTCCTCGTAGAGCGCCTGCGTGCTGACTGTCGAGCCCGCATCTTCCCACTCGATCTGCAGCGCGTCGCGTCCCTGCTTTGCTGCCCAGTATCCGGTGGCCACTACCGCCACGCCGGAGCCGCCGCGATCCGCGGGCACCTGCATGACGTCGACGACGCCCTTGATCGCTCGCGTCTTGTCTGCATTGAACGACTTCACCTTGCCGCCGAAGCGCGGCGGGTGCGCGACCACGGCCACGACCATCTCCTTGAGTCGGGTATCGATGCCGAACACCGGGTCGCCGCGTAGCTTCGATGCGGCGTCCAGTCTCGGCATGGGCTTGCCGATGAGGCGGAACTGGGACGGGTCCTTCAACACCACGGTAGCCGGCACCTTCAGACTCATGGCCGCGTCGGCGAGCTCGCCATATGTGGCACGATACGTGCCCGAGGTGACCACACCCTGCGCGGCGGAGCAGCTGGCGGGATCCACATTCCACTGCTTGGCCGCCGCCGTCACGAGCATCGCGCGGGCGCGCGCGCCGAGTTCGCGATACTGGGTAAACGAATGCATCAGCGCGGTGGAACCGCCAGTCATCTGAATGCCGAAGCCCGGGTCGCGATACTCGTCCCCCGCCGGTGCCAGCATCGATCGCACGTTCTTCCAGTCTACGTCGAGCTCGTCGGCCAGTACCATTGGCAGCGCGGTATGCACGCCCTGGCCGAACTCGAGCCGATTGACGGCGATCGTCACCGTATTGTCAGGGGCGATAATCACGAATGCTTGCGGTGGCGACGGCGCCTTTTGCTTCCCGCCTTCTTCCGCCGCTTGGGCGAGGTCGACACCGCCGACCAAGCCGAGCGCGAGTCCACCCCCGGCCATGCCAGTCAGCTTGAGAAAGCTGCGGCGCGAGAGTGGCGCGACGCTCTCCTTGGACTCGATCATGCCACCACCGCCCGCAAGCGCTTCCAATCCACGAATACGCATGATGGTGCTCCTCAGGCGATTGCGCGCGCGGCATCCTTGATGGCCGCGCGAATACGTTGATAGGTGCCACAGCGGCAAATGTTGCCCGCCATCGCCTGATCGATATCGGCATCGCGTGGCCGCGGCTTAGTGCGCAGCAGGCTCACGGCGCTCATCACCTGACCGTTTTGGCAGTAACCGCATTGCGCCACATCGTGCCGGATCCAGGCATCCAGTACCGCGCGGCCGATCTTGTCGTCGCTTATGCTCTCGATCGTGTTGACGTTTACTCCAGCCACAGCCGAGAGGGGCATGACGCAGCTTCGCGTCGCGGTGCCGTTGATATGGACCGTACACGCGCCGCATGCGGCCATGCCGCAACCAAACTTTGTGYCGGTCATACCGAGGTTGTCGCGCAGGGCCCAGAGCAGCGGGGTGGACGGATCGGCGTCGACGTCGAGCGTCTTGCCATTGATGTTCAGCGTGGTCATCGGAGACTCCTCTACTTCTGCGAGAGAACCCACTGCGCCAGCGCGGTGAGATCGGCATCGGATACCTGCGGCTGCGGCGGCATCGGTACAGCGCCCCATTTGCCGCCACCACCGGCCTTGATGCTGACGGCGAGTTGCTCCGTGGCCTTGCTGCCGCCCTTGTATTTGGCCGCAATTTCCTTCCACGACGGACCCACCAGGCGGGCATTGGCCTGATGGCAGCCCGCGCACGCGTACTTTTGGGCGAGGGCTTCACTGGCGCGGGCCGGCTGATGAGCGAAGAGGGTGGCCATGGCAAGCACGGCCAGTGGGGCGATTGCTATTTTCATGTGGAGACGGGGGTCAAGGTTTCAGTCTTGCTGTCCGGCACGCGCTGCGTAGCGCGGCGCGGCGACGCGGGAGGACAGATTGGACGCCATGGCTTCGCGCGCGGCTTCCCAAGCCTGCCACTGCGAGTCGTCCTGCAACGACGGAATCGAGGCAAACACGCCGGCGTCGAGGTCGCTCAGTGCGGCATCCACCAGCGTTTCGGGTGTCATGACCCAGCTTTCCGGGAGGTTCGACGTAGGGAGACCCGCGACTTCCCAGAAGTCCGTGCCCGTAGCACCCGGCAGTACGACCTGAACGGTCACGCCGCTTTCGCTCAACTCTTTCTTCAGCGAACGGCTGAATGCCAGTACGAATGCCTTTGCGCCGCCGTAGACGCCATTGAGGATCTCGGGGGCGATCGCGACGATCGATGCGATGTTGATGATCGTCCCGGCGCCGCGCGCGGCAAATGCGGGCGCGGCCGCATAGGACAGTCGCATGACGGCGGTGACGTTGACGCTGATCATGCGTTCCATGTCGTCCACCGGCGATTGCGCGAGGGTACCAGCGCCGCCGAAACCAGCGTTGTTGACCAGCATGGTGATGCGATCGTTGCCAGCGAGCGTGGCCTCGACACGTCGCAGGCCGGCAGCGTCGGTGAGATCCGCCACTAGGACGTCCACCTGGACACCATGCGTGCTCGAAAGCCTGGCCGCATGCGCGCGCAACCGTTCTTCATTGCGTGCAACGAGTATGAGGTCATAGCCGCGTGCCGCGAGGCGATCAGCGTAGACGGCGCCGATGCCGGAGGACGATCCGGTGACGAGAGCGGTTCCGAGTTGTGATGGCATGTGTATCCTTTTGGGTAAGAGGGAGCTGCTTAATGCGCGCGGTGTGGCATGCAGATACGCGCAAGCATAGGGATAGTGACGCGCCATGGACTGACATATACACCGCATTTTCGGACAACATTGCCGTACACACGTGTTCCCACATTCAGCGCTGCTTGGGCGCGAACCGAAGGCATGACAGAAAACGCCGTGTTTATGTCCTGCATCGGGGCGCATTCGGCAATACGCTTGGCAGGTAACTCATCGAGAACGATCCACAATACAACTACCCACCATGACACGTTCTTTCGACATCGATACCCCGTATGGCCGAATTTGTGCGCGCGAAGCCGGCCCCGAGGGAGGCATCCCGCTACTGCTGCTGCAGCGGTTCCGCGGCACGATGGACGATTGGGACCCGGCGTTTATCAAGGAACTGTCGGCGGACCGGCGCATCATCTGGTTCGACAGTACGGGTATCGGGCGGTCGGGCGGCATCGTGCCGGACACGATTGCAGGCATGGCGGCGGTAGCATGCGCGGTCATCGCAGCACTGGGTCACAAGCAGGTGGACGTGTTGGGTTGGTCGCTAGGCGGGGTGGTGGCGCAGCAACTGGCGCTCGAGGCCCCGCATCTGGTGCGACGCCTGATCGTCGCTGGATCCAGTCCCGGTGGAATCACCGGTGGGCCGCAACCTCATCCGAGAGTTCCGCAGGTCATGGCGCGTCCCGTCAATGACATCGAAGATTTTCTGTTTCTGTTCTTCCCGCAAAGCGAATGCGCAGTCGACGCGGGCCGCGCCTCGCTGAATAGAATCGCCGGGCAACTGGACCGCGGCCCCGCCGTCACGGCCGAGGCATTCATGGCCCAAATCAAGGCCATTTCGTCGTGGCAGGGCGTGCTGCACCGGGCCAGCGAACTACGTCTGCCGATGCTCGTTGCCAACGGCGCGTGTGATGTCATGCTACCGGCCTATCGCTCTTTCGTATTGTCACAGCAGGCACCCGATGCAAAGCTAATCCTTTATCCCGATGCTGGCCACGCGTTTCTGTTCCAGGAGGTTGAAGATTTCGTGATGCAGGTAGACCGCTTCCTAGCATAAATGATGGCCGTCGCGAACCCTTCGTCCCTGTTTTTGCCTCGGTTCTAGGRCAGCGTTTGTTGAGCACCTGAAGTCGCAGCCCGATTCCACGATCATCAACGACAGTTCGGTTCTGGCCTTTGTGTCACTGGCGAGCACGGCGCTGTACTCGGCCACTAAGGCAGCAATCCACTCGTATGCGCTATCGCAGCGCTTCATGCTGCGTGGCACCAGTGAGCGGGTGCTGGAGATTGCACCTCCGTGGGTAGATACCGACCTGATTTACAGGAGCGGCGATTCACGCGCCATGCCGCTGCCTGCATTTATCGCTGAAACGGTGCGGAAGCTCGAGACCGCCACCACCGAGGTGGTGGTGGATATCGCAATGCCGCTGCGCAACAACCCTGGTTCCCAGGAACACACGCTGGTCGACCAATTCAACCAGTCCCTGGCCGAGAACCCCATCCCCGTAGCTTAACCTTACTAAAGGAATCCAAATGACTCGTATGTCCACGATCGATGTCACGTCCGCCACCGGCTTAACTGCCGAACTGTTCGCTAACATCAAACGCGGCCTCGGGAAGGTTCCGAACGCGTACGCGAGCATTGGTTCGCAATCTCCCGTCGTGCTCCAGTCGTTGCTGGCGACAAACGCAGCCTTGAAATCCAGCGGCGAACTTTCTGCGAAAGAGCTGGAAGCAATCAACCTTGCTATTAGCGAAAACAGCGGTTGCGACTATTGCCTCGCAGCACATACTTTGACCGGCAAAATGGCGGGTTTTACTGCTGAACAGATGGTTGAACTGCGCGCTGGCGGATTGAGCTCAGATGCAAAACTTGACGCGCTCGTAAAATTCGTGCTAACCCTGGTTCGCACAACCGGTACCGTTCCGCAGAGCAGCCTGGATAACGTACGCCGGGCTGGCTATACCGATTCGCAAATCACTGAATCGATTCTCGCAGTCACCGCGATTCTGACGACCAACATCTTCAATCGCGTCAACGACACGATTCTGGACTTTCCGGCGGTCAAGTAACCATTCGGCAGCTGTAATGTAACCCTCATATCTTGACTTCCCTTCATTTGTTCCCGGAAGTCAAGATCTAGGCTAGCTTCATATGTGCGTATCGCACTGAAGATCCGTAACCGTCAGCGGAACCCGGCTGGCGAGTCGTGGGCGCTGATGAGAAGGTTACGGCTTCACGGTAGGCGGGAGTGGAGTGATGGCCGATCAGCGCGAGGGTATGAGCGGACGAGCAGGGGCAAGGTATAACCGGCACGACGAAGCCTTCTGGCGAGAGATGCTCGCACAATGGGGTCACAGCGGCGGGAGCATTCGAGCCTTCTGCCGACAGCACGGATTGGCCGTTAGCACCTTCGGTCTGTGGCGCAAGCGATTGAACCACGAGCCACCGGTGACTTCGCCTATGGCAGTGACTGCGGATACGGCATTCATCGCCGCGGCAACGACAGCGCTACCGAATGTCCTGCCGGCGAGCGACCCGGCACCATTGAAGTCATGCGACCAAGTGGTCGTCACGCTGGGCGGCGCACGTATCGAGATGGCCGGGGTGCATGCCGAACGCATCGTGCGCTTCGTGCTGGGACAGTTGGGAGGCGGCCGGTGCTGATCAGCGGCGATGTGCAGGCTTTCATCTGCCGTGACGCGGTCGACATGCGCAAGTCCATCGACGGCCTGTCGTATCTGGTGGAGCCGTTGCTGGCCAAGAATCCCCTGTYGGGCCACCTGTTTGTCTTCGTCGGCCGCGATCGATCGAAGGTCAAGATTCTGTATTGGGACCGCACCGGCTTCGCGTTGTGGTACAAGCGGCTTTCGCGCGGCCGGTTTCCTTCGCCGGCGACGCTAGCCCAGCGTGGCTTCACGCTGGCCGAATTGAACGCTTGGCTCGTCACGCTGGCCGAATTGAACGCTTGGCTCGA
>NZ_JBFTNE010000176.1:0-7766 GCF_056397325.1 Cupriavidus sp. 05N39 | reverse complement strand
CCGATGCTGCATGTGAAAGGGAATATCCAGTATGGCGGACGGGCGGGAAGGACCAAAGTGATTCTTGTCCTACCGGCGGGGTGCCTGCTGTAATCGCTTGTCGTGTCACGGCGCCGCGTTGGCGCCGGTTCCGTCCCCGCCCAAGATCAGGCGCGCTGAACCGACCCCATCCTGATTGCCATTGATGACCGATACATCTCCGTTCTTCATCCTCACCGGCGGCCCCGGCGCCGGCAAAACCACCTTGATCGCCGAACTGGCGCGCCGGGGATACGCTACCTCGGACGAGGTCGGGCGCGAGATTATCCAGGAGCAAACGCTGGTGAACGGCCCCGGCCTGCCGTGGGTGGATCCGCGCTTGTTCGCCGAGTTGATGCTGTCGCGCGAGATGCGCAACCACCGGGCGCATGCGGGCCGGGTCGAACCGGTGTTTTTCGATCGCGGCGTGCCGGATGTGGCCGGCTACCTGAGCCTGTCGGGTTTGCCGGTGCCGCCGCATATCGACGCCGCCGCGCGATTGCTTCGCTATCACCGCTGCGTCTTCATCCTGCCGCCCTGGGAGGATATTTACAGCCGGGATGCGGAACGCCGGCAATCGCCGCAGGAGGCGGCACGCACCTATGACGCCATGGTGAGCGTCTATGCCGGTTACGGCTATGAACTGCTGGAAGTGCCGCGTTTGCCGGCTGCGCGGCGGGCCGACTTCGTCGAGTCGGCCATCCGCCGCTGAGCGCGCGCGGCTGGCGCGAGGATCAGCTTTCCTGGGCTTCCAGCGTGAAGCCCGCGCCATCATCCTGGCGCAGCAGCGTCACCAGGGCGGGCATGGCCGCCTCCAGGGTTTCCTTCAGGCGCCACGGCGGATTGACGATGAACATGCCACTGCCGTGCAGGCCAAGCCCGCCGGAAACCGGATGCTTGACGCGCAGGCTGACGTGCAGCCAGCTTTTGAGCGGCAGCTTCTTCAACTGCACCGGCAACTGCACCGATTCGCGGCGCTGCACTTCGGGATACCAGATGGCGTACATGCCGGTGGCGAAGCGCTGCAGGCCATCCTGCAGGGTCCGCAGCACGCGGGCGTAGTCCTGCTTGTCTTCGTAGGAGGGGTCGATCAGCACCAGCGCGCGGCGGGGGGGCGGCGGCAGGATGGCGTTGATTCCGGTGAAGCCGTCGCCGTCGTAAAGCATGACGCGGCGGCCGGCGCCGCGGAAATTCTCACGCAGCACCTGGATTTCCGTGCTGTGCAACTCGAACAGGCGCAGGCGGTCGGCGTCGCGCAGCATCTGCCAGGCGAGCCAGGGCGAACCGGGGTAGTGCTTCAGGCTGCCGTCCGGATTAAGGGTACGCACCTGTTCCAGGTAGTCCTCGAGCAAGGTCGGCATGGGCCGCTTGGCGGCGGCGGCCTGCCACAGCCGGGCAATGCCGGTTTCGTATTCGCCCTTCTTTTGCGCGTAAGCGTGGTCGAGCGCATAAAGCCCGGCGCCGGCGTGCGTGTCGATATACCAGAAGGGCTTGTCTTTCTGGCTCAACTGCTCCAGCAACTGGACCACGATGGCGTGTTTAAGAACATCGGCGTGGTTGCCGGCGTGGAAGGCGTGACGGTAGCTGAGCATGGCGAGGCGGGAAAAGGGCGTGCCGATGCCGGCCTGGACGGGCCGGCGGCACAGGGCGCTATGCTACCATCGCCGGGCTCTGGCGCTGCCGTACGGCTGTTCGCGGTGCCGCGCGAGACGCTAGCATCCCGGGCGCCTTGGCTCGCCATGGTGCCCCGGCCTGCGCGCCAGCGTCTTGTCCCGACCCATTCCTGTCCGACGTTCTCCGTCCCCTCCTTGTCCAAGTTTTGTCCATGACCCGCGCCTTAGATCTCGCCGAGCCCGTTTTCGCCGCCTCGGGCCCGCCATACTCGCAGCGTTACGGGGATGTCTACCACAGCGACGAGGGTGGCCTGGAGCAGGCCCGGCACGTTTTCCTGGCGGGCAACGGTTTGCCAGGCGCGTGGGGCGGGCGCGACCAGTTCGTAATCCTGGAGGCCGGGTTTGGCCTCGGGCTTAACTTCCTGGCGACGTGGCAGGCGTGGCGGGCCGATCCCGCGCGTTGCCGGCGGCTGCATTTCGTGTCGGTGGAAAAGCACCCGTTCACCAGCGACGGTCTCGCCGCCGTCCACGCCAATTTGCCCGGCCTGGCGGAACTGGCGCCGCTGGCCACGCAGTTGCGGCAGGCATGGCCGCTGACCTTGCCCGGGCTGCACCGGCTGGAATTCGAGGGCGGGGCGGTCGTGCTGACGCTTGCGTTCGGCGATATCGATACCGTGTTGCCAAGGCTGGCGCTGGGCGTCGATGCGTTCTACCTGGACGGCTTTGCGCCCGATCGCAATCCCGATATGTGGCAGCCGCCATTGATGAAGCGGCTCGCCCGGCTGGCGCGTCCGGAGGCCACGCTGGCGACCTATGCGGCGGCCGGTTTTTTCCGGCGCGGCTTGCAGGCAGCTGGCTTCGAGGTGAAGCGGGCGACCGGCTACGGCAGCAAGTGGCATATGACGGTGGCGCGCTTCCCCGCGGCGCGCGGCCAGCGCCGGCATCCCCCGCCAGCCGCCGCTAACTGGCCCGGGCGACACGCCATCGTGATCGGTGCCGGGCTGGCTGGCTGCGCGGTCACGGAGCGCCTGGCCGCACGCGGCTGGCGTGTGACGCTGTTCGACGCGCATGATGGCCCCGCGCGACTGACTTCCGCGCATCGCGCGGCAGCCATGCACCCGCATCTGTCGTCGGACGACAGCCTCCTGTCGCGCTTGTCGCGCGCCGGGAACCTGTTCTCTCTGAGAGCCTGGGAGGCATTGGCCGCGGCAGGGCATGCGCCGGGCTGGCAGGGGTGCGGCGTGCTGCAGATTGGCGCGGACGCGGAGGACGCCCGAATCCAGCGGGCGGCGCTGGCCGCGCTGGGGTTTCCCGAAGCGTTCGCGCGCTGGATGCCGCCCGAGGAAGCCGCGCGCCGGCATGGCGCCGCCRTTCCCCATGGCGGACTCTGGTTCGGGCAGGGCGGCTGGGCGCCGCCGCCCGACATCTGCCACGCGCAACTGGCGCAGGCCGGAGCAGCGGTGACGACGCATTTTGGCCGCCGGGTCGCGCGGCTGGTACGTGCCGCGGATGGCTGGCAGGCCTTGGACGACGCCGGGGCGGTGATGGCGCAGGCGCCGGTGATGGTCCTCGCCAACGCGCACGAGGCGCTGCGCCTGCTGCCGCTGCACCATATGACGATCGACCGCGTGCGCGGGCAGCTGACCACGCTCGAGGCCGCGCAAGTGGAGCAGTTGGGCACCTGGCCGGACTGCGTGGTGACCGGCTCGGGCTATCTGTTGCCAAGGGCCGGCGACGGTAGTGCGCGGGTCGGCTCCAGCTACGAGCCGGCCGCCGAAGGGCAGGGCGAACTCGCCGAGCGCCCGGAAGTGCACGCGGAGAATCTTGCCAAGCTGGGCTTGCTATTGCCGGATCTCGCCGCCGCCGCGGCCCGGCTGAATCCGGCGGCCCTGCGCGGCTACGTTGGCGTGCGCAGTGTTTCACACAATCGCCTGCCGCTGATCGGCCGCATTGCCGATGAGGCGCAGGCCGCGCGCGACGCCGTCGCGCTTCGCGGCGCGCGTCTCAGGGATATCCCTCGTCTTTCCGGGCTCTACGCGGCACTTGCATATGGCTCGCGTGGCCTCACATGGGCGGCACTGGGGGCGGAGTTGCTGGCCAGCCAAATCGAAGGAGAGCCCTTACCGCTCGAACTCGAACTGGCCGAGGCCATCGACCCCGCGCGGCTGCTGGTCCGTGCCTTGCGGCAAGGGCAGGTGGCAAGCGAGGCGGAAGGCGCGGCCGCGCCATCCGAGCCGGTTCCCGGCTAAAAACTGCCGGAACCGAATGAAAACCGTGCGATAATCCCCGTTTTCCGTTTGCGTGGGCCTGCGCCCGGATGCTCCGGGTTCGTCGGTTTTCCGCGCGTACCCGCAGTTTTCGATAGCGCCCGCGTACCGGGCATCGGCATTTGCCGTCGCTTTGCCTGTGTCTTGTCGGGCACGCGAGCGGGGTGCGCTTACGAACACAACAACATTTCTGGATTGGATCAACGACCATGTCGAATGTCATTGAAAACCTTGGCAAACTGGACCGCAAGGTGACCCTGGCCATTCCCAAGGCCGAAGTCGAAAAGGAAAAGCTGGAACGTCTGGTTCGCCTGTCGAAGACGGTGAAGATGTCCGGCTTCCGTCCCGGCAAGGTACCGATGAAGATGGTCGAGAAGCAGTACGGCCAGCAAGTCGAATTCGAAGTCCGCTTCGACAAGGCTGCACGCAAGTTCTTCGACATCACCAAAGAGCAGGATGTGAAGGTTGCCGGCCAGCCGAAGTTCGAGGTCAAGACCGACGGCGTGAACGAAGACGAAGTGGCCTTCGACGCAACCTTCGAGGTCTATCCGGAAGTCAAGCTGGGCGACCTGGCCGGCGCCGAAGTGACCCGCACCAAGACCGAAATCACTGATGCCGAAGTCGACAAGACCATCGACATCCTGCGCAAGCAGCGCGTGCATTACCACACCCGTGGCGAAGCCGGCGAGCACGGCGACGGCGGCGGTGAAGTGGCCGCCCAGAACGGCGACCGCGTGACCCTGGACTTCGTCGGCAAGATCGACGGCGTGGAATTCCCCGGCGGCAAGGCTGACGACTTCGCCTTCGTGCTGGGCGAAGGCCGCATGCTGCCCGAGTTCGAGCAAGCTGCGCTGGGCCTGAAGGTTGGCGAAAGCAAGACCTTCCCGCTGGCGTTCCCCGAGGATTATCACGGCAAGGAAGTGGCCGGCAAGACCGCCGAGTTCACCGTCACGCTGAAGAAAATCGAGTGGGCGCACCTGCCGGAAGTGAACGACGAGTTCGCCAAGTCGCTGGGCATCGCCGACGGCAGCGTCGAGAAGATGCGCGCCGACATCCGCGAAAACCTGGAGCGCGAAGTCAAGCGCCGCACGCACGCCATGCTGAAGGACCAGGTCATGGACGCGCTGCTGAAGGCAAGCGAGCTGGAAGTGCCGAAGGCCCTGATCGAGCAAGACCAGGAGCGCCTGGTGGAAATGGCTCGCCGCGACCTGGAACAGCGCGGCATGCCGAATGCCAAGGACATGCCGATTCCGGCCGAGATGTTCACCCAGCAAGCTGAGCGCCGCGTCAAGCTGGGCCTGATTCTGGCCGAGATCGTCAAGGCTCACGGCCTGGACGCCAAGGCCGACCAGATCAAGGCCGAGATCGAGGACTTCGCCAAGAGCTACGAAGACCCGAAGGAAGTCATGCGCTGGTACTACGGTGACCAGCAGCGCCTGGCCGAGATGGAAGCCTACGTGCTGGAAAACAACGTGGTAAATTTCGTGTGCGACAAGGCCAAGGTCACCGAAAAGACGGTGTCCTTCGAGGAACTGACTGCCGAAGGCAACAACCAGCCTCAGCAGGCCTGAGCCTGGCCCGTGGCCGGAGCGCATGGCGCGCCGGCCACAGCCTTGTCTCTTACCGAACTCCAGGAGAACTTGCATGACCCGCAATGATTTGCTTGACCGTCTGGCTACCACGCAGGCCTCCGCCCTGGAAACGCAGGGACTGGGGCTGGTGCCGATGGTGGTTGAGCAGTCCGGCCGGGGCGAGCGCGCCTATGACATCTACTCGCGCCTGTTGAAGGAGCGGTTGATTTTCATGGTCGGCGAAGTCAACGACCAGACTGCCAACCTGGTGGTCGCACAGCTGCTGTTCCTGGAAAGCGAGAATCCCGACAAGGACATCTCGCTCTACATCAACTCGCCGGGTGGCTCGGTGTCGGCTGGCCTCGCCATCTACGACACCATGCAGTTCGTCAAGCCGGACGTGGCCACGCTGTGCATGGGCATGGCAGCCAGCATGGGTGCGTTCCTGCTGTCGGCTGGCGCCAAGGGCAAGCGTTCGGCGCTGCCCAACTCGCGCATCATGATCCACCAGCCGCTGGGCGGCGCGCGCGGCCAGGCCTCGGACATCGAGATCCAGGCCCGCGAGATCCTGTACCTGCGCGAGCGGCTCAACACGATCCTGTCGGAAGTCACCGGCCAGCCGGTCGAGAAGATTGCCCGCGATACCGATCGCGACAACTTCATGAGCGGCGATCAGGCAGTGGACTACGGCCTGATCGACAAGGTGCTCACCCGCCGTGCCTGACAGACCGGCCCGGCTGCCGCAAGGCGGGCCGGGCAGGGGCCGGGCGGTGATCCTTAGGGTATCGCCGTCCGGCCGCAACGAAGAAGGCTATGCAGAAACGAGGCCTTGTGCCTCGTTTTTTGCTTTTGCCCCACAGCGTGGGGGTCTACCCGCCGCGCCAATTTTTTTGGCGTATGATGCGTTTGAAGCGTATCCCCGCAGCGCTCCGGCACTGCGGCACGCACACTGCTAATGTGACTGATTCCTATGGCGGATAAAAAAGGTTCATCCAGTGAGAAGCTCCTTTACTGCTCGTTCTGCGGCAAAAGCCAGCACGAGGTAAAGAAGCTCATCGCCGGCCCGTCGGTGTTCATTTGCGACGAATGCATCGATCTGTGCAACGAGATCATCCGCGACGAGGCAGCCGCATCCGACAAGGATGCGGGCGCCTCGGCCAAGTCCGATCTCCCCACCCCCCACGAGATCCGCGAGAGCCTGGATCAGTACGTGATCGGGCAGGAGCAGGCCAAGAAGATCCTGGCCGTAGCGGTGTACAACCACTACAAGCGCCTGAAGCACCTCGGCAAGAAGGACGACGTCGAGTTGTCCAAGAGCAACATCCTGCTGATCGGGCCCACCGGCTCGGGCAAGACGTTGCTGGCGCAAACGCTGGCGCGCCTGCTGAACGTGCCGTTCGTGATCGCCGATGCCACCACGCTGACCGAAGCCGGCTATGTCGGCGAGGACGTGGAAAACATCATCCAGAAGTTGCTGCAGAACTGCAATTACGAGGTGGAAAAGGCACAGCGCGGCATTGTCTACATCGATGAGATCGACAAGATTTCGCGCAAGTCGGATAACCCGTCCATCACCCGCGATGTGTCCGGTGAAGGCGTGCAGCAGGCTCTGCTCAAGCTGATCGAAGGTACGATGGCTTCGGTGCCCCCGCAGGGCGGCCGCAAGCATCCGAACCAGGACTTCCTGCAGGTGGATACCACCAACATCCTGTTTATCTGCGGCGGCGCGTTTGACGGCCTGGAAAAGGTCATCATGCAGCGCTCGGACAAGACCGGCATCGGTTTTGCCGCGCAGGTTCAGAGCAAGGAAGAGCGCGAGGCCAGCGAGGTGCTGCCGCAGGTCGAGCCGGAAGACCTGATCAAGTTCGGGTTGATCCCGGAACTGATCGGCCGCCTGCCGGTGGTGGCGACGCTGGCCAAGCTGGACGAGGCCGCCCTGATGCAGATCCTGGTCGAGCCCAAGAACGCGCTGATCAAGCAATACCAGAAGCTGCTGGCGATGGAAGGCGTGGAGCTGGAAATCCGTCCGGCCGCGCTGTCCGCGATTGCCCGCAAGGCGATCCGTCGCAAGACGGGTGCACGCGGCTTGCGTTCGATACTCGAACAGTCGCTGATGGATGTGATGTATGACTTGCCCAATTACAAGGGCGTGCAAAAGGTGGTGATCGACGAGAACACCATCACCGGGGACGCTCCGCCGTTGCTGATGTATGAGGAACAGCCGAAGGTGGCTGGTTCGAACTGACGCGAACGCCGGCGCTTATGACGATCTCAGGCCGGCAGCGAGTCCTAAAGGC
>NZ_JBFTNE010000175.1:0-10921 GCF_056397325.1 Cupriavidus sp. 05N39 | reverse complement strand
GGATTTCTTTAGGCTGCGCGAAGTAAGCGATAACGCTTTCGTCGTTTTCRTACTCCATCGCTTTTGCCAATTCGCCAGCCATGCTCTCCACTAGAATATGATGTCCCATCTTCTTACTTGGGTATCGAGACATCACGTTTCCATAGTGATTCTTCACGGTACGTGAAGGTCCGTTGTTGATAACGTGGTGAACATATCGCCGTCCTTCTTCAGGTATATTCATCTGGCAAAGGATATTCTCCACGTGTTCACTCAGGTTTGCTTGCTTCATTCCAATGCTCCTTTTGGTGTTGGTGATTAGCACTTCTGATGCACAAAAAATGATGGCAATAACTCACCTTCTTCAAGAAAGATGACTCTTTAAGTTCACAGGCAAAAGCGGGGCATCTCAAGATAATCTCCTTCTTGAGTTGCGAAAAATAGCTCCCCGTCGAGAAATTCGATTTCCTCGAAAGGTGGTGCCGGCTGGGGCTTGCTGCGGGGCGACGTTCTTACCGACCCGTCCTAAGCGGCAGAGGGCTAGTTGGATGCGTGGTAGGGTTTTCTATGCTCCATGATTACAGCCTCCATGGTTCAGTCGAGTTTATGCCTGCCGTGAAATTGTGCAAGCAGATTTTTGAGAAACTATCTGGTGATGTGGAGGGTTTTCCCTGTGCTCTCACATAGAATGTGTATTCGGCCAATAGGCATTAACTTGATATATTGAAAGTTAACTACTTAATAATCGCACAATACTATCTACGCGGTTTCTACGTGCCACCTCCTGCGAAAGGCGACTTTCGCCGTCGCTGCCGAGATGCCATGTTTCGGGTCGACCACGAGGATGCGCTTCGCTCCTTGCGGTTGAGGTGCCGGGAGCATGCGCATCCAATCGGTCGGATGAGCAATCTGAAGGAACAGAGTCCTGGCGCTCTCAATCGACGCTGGCCTGCTGTCAAGGGAGCCAGCGAACCACCGCGCCGATGGTCCAAGACACTGCAGGAGGGTGCGCTGCTTAAGCTTGGCTCCCCACTCGCATTCGTTGATGAGGACTACGTCGTCGTAGTCCTCAAGAACTTCGGCCAGATGCGGAGACCATCGGAAGAATCCAGCGTCCAGGATGCTGTTTGCCGTTGTGCCTCGATGCTGAGCGGGCACGCCTTTACACGACGGGTGGAGGACTCCGTCGCACACAAAGAACAGAATCCTCATCGCAGCTGCTCCTCGCTGTACCGAAGACTCCCCCTTTCGTCGCTGGGACCGGAGATTGTGTTCGTGTTGCGAAGCAGAGTACGTAGCGCTTGAATAGCGTTTTCCAGGTCCTTCTGGCCTTCGACGATGACGCTGGATTCACAAAGAATTGGTAGAACCTGTCCCCAATCTGTATCGAGCAGAACCGGGTGGGATGGGCGACGTCGCTGGAGGTCGACGCGCAGCCATTCACGCCTGGCGGTCACGACTGGGTGGTGGTATCGATGGAATCTGTTGCCAGGGAGGGTCGCCCCAATGACGCTTGCACGTGTCGTCGCTGGCAGGCAGGAGAGGGCCTCCCTGTATCCTGCCTCAAAGACATACCAACTATGCAAGACGATTGCGGTTGAAGGGGATGCTAGGAGAAGCTCTTCGAACAGTGCTACGTTGCTCGCCAGGATGCTAGGAGATTCTGGGCTTCGCTTGGCGGTAGCGTGCTGAGGGTGCAGGATTCCCTCGGGATTGAGATAGAGAGTGGTCACGACGAGCCTCGCTCAAGGAGGCGCACAGTCTCGCATCGGGGTCCGCGTGTCTGCGGACCAGATACAATGCATGTGCTGCACTGTTCTTGAGATGCCTGGCTCTGCCGGAGGAGGGCTCTAGTTCTGCTTGGACGAGCAGGCTTTTCCCTGTTTATTGCTATACGGTTAACAGGGCAACAACATCAGCGAGGGCCGCTTGAGTCATGTTGATACAGCGTGGACGCGACTAGCGTCACGTACCGCCCGCGGCTTGCTGGTGCGGAAAGGGGTTTCGTACGAGCAACTGGTCGAATGCCTGGCGGCCGTCGACCTGGTGGAGTCCGTCCGTGCCGTCGAGGGTAAGGTCCAGCGCGGCTCATTTCGTTGCTGCTTCTTTTTCCAGCTCCTGCTTGCAGTAGAGGCGGACCTCCCGGATGGATTGACACTGTCGAAGCGCCAAGAATCATGGGAGGAGGCGTGTACCAGGACTTTCCTTCGCGAGCTGGACTCCCACGGCTTGACATACGCCGTCCTGACCAAACGGTTGCAGAAGCTGGGCTTAGAGGTGAGCACGACGCAACTCGAGCAGCAAGTCTCATCGGGCAGTTTTCCATTCACGCTCCTCCTCCAACTTTCCGCCGTAGCGCCTGTCACTTTGCTTCAGCGGTTCGTCGACCAGACCGACATCGAAAAGGCTGCGCAGCTGCACGTTCATGGTGGCTAAAGTCTTGGTATGTGTAAAACCATACCGAAAGACTAGGACAAAAAACGTAGAATGCAAGGAAGCGCTAGGTCTTTTCGATGGTGTCCCTACGGGTAGGGACACCTTGCCGTCATTGGTGTGATGCAGAGGAGGGCGGCCCAACCTTGAAACTGCTGCYGCACGGACTACACTCGATTTACACACGCGCTGTCGCCTACAAGCAGAACTACTTCCTGGCAGCGCTCAATTCCCCTATCCGCGGTTGCTAGCTGCCAGACGCTGATGCGTTCGAACTTCCAAACGGTTGTTTGTCTCGGCACACTGTCGACTTAGGCATCATCAAAGCTATCCGGCGCCGCGGTTCTCCCGTTGGGGGGCGCCATGCCTTTTTGGTCGGTTGCATCAGTGAACGAGGAGCCGGAGATTGGGCTTCGCCGTTGGCGTGTCATTGCGACTGAACGAGGTGAGCACCATTTCGTTGGCCAATCCATCGCAAGCGGCTCAGGTCGCGTGAGCTCTGCAATCACGTCTTTCGACATACAGACCCGGACCGGACAGACTCAGAGTGGACGTCGCTACACCCTAATTGGGCAGCCCGGATACGACCCGGATGGCATGCATACCTGGGCTATCTGGGCTCTCGCGAACAACGTTACGCAACAGACAAACGTGAGCTCGCAGTATCTCGCACCTGAGGATGCGGATGATGGCACGCCCACGACATAGCAGCGGGTGGGTGGGTTCGCTTGAGTGGAGTTCCGGAGGCTGGTGGCCGAAGCAGCGAATGGCAAGCGATACCGATTGATTGGCGAGCCAGGAATGGCCTCAATGGCTGCCTCTTTCGTGGAGTGTTGCGCGACCTTCGACGCGCGGCTCGCATGCACGGTCGACGTAACCGCGGATTTTCTGGACCTGCGCCGAAGGATGGTAGGCGAGGGCAGCGACGGCTCTCAGGGAGAAGGGGGAAGGTGAGAGAGGATACGGCACACCCTGCCAGCGCTTTCTCAGGAAATGCATCTCTCGCATACTAGAGTTGTGACAGGCCTCGCACACGGGGTCTGTCTACCCGGGTGGCTAAGCTGAGTGGCATGTGCGCATCGCTTGAAGACCTAGCGTGGCTTGCCGTGCGCCCTGACGGGCACAAAGACTTAGCGGCAGACATTCTGCTAGGTCTCTATGAGGGACTTCACCGCCGATGGAATCGACCGTCTTAAGCGCGAAGCCAGTAATCCGCCTCCTCGCTCAGGCACATCGAAGCTCTATATATGGCTCTACAACGATTCGCACGTTCCAAGGACAAGGTTTGGCCGAACTCGGCCAAATTGCATCCAATCGCTGAGGCTCTCGCGCGCTGGCATCCTGGATTGGTCCTTGGCTGCCAGTGTGGTCTTTCCTGTGAGAGGCCTTCTCGCGGACCGAGTTTCTCCCTCTCTCGCAGGATAGTCAGGGCATTCCGCACGCGGGACAATGAAGTAGCGGCGTTGTCAGCCGCACGATAAATCAAAGAAGAAAGGGGGAGGGATGGACGTTATATCTGCTCGTGCGCCAGTTTTGGGGCGCGCTGGTCGCAAGGCGGTGTTCCGTGTGGGTGTTGGATTTGTCTTTGCGCTAATAGCCGGCTCGGCAAATGCCCACGGCGGAGGGTTGGACGCCAACGGTTGCCACCACAACCGCAAGACCGGGGAGTACCACTGCCATCGGGGGCCCGGCTCGGCCGGATTGACTTCTACTGCAAATGCGACGGCGCCATCTGGCAGACCGGCATCTGCATCAGCGTTTGTGTCAAATCGTGGCGTGGCGGCGGAGCCCACTTGCTATACGGGGCCGCGCGGTGGCACCTACACAATTACAGCGAGCGGCCGCAAAAACTACGGCGGCTGTTGAGCCTAGCGGGTCTGAGCGACCAAGGCTCGCTAGGGCGTATCCGCTTATCCTATGATGACTTCTTGTCACTACCTCTTTTGGTCGTAGAGCAAAAGAGGTAGTATTTAAAAAATTTGCCAAATCTATCGGCTTGGATATCGAGGGTAGGCATGGGGGGCAGGGACTATGTGGCATGACGTAGAGGCTGAAGTTGACCTCTTGAACTTCGACCTTGTCGCGAGCGTAGCAACACAGCTTATCCGCGATTCTGGCGGTCATCCGCTGACGATTGGGATATCCGGCGGTTGGGGCGTGGGCAAGTCCTCGCTGGTGAAGATGGTCGGCAAAAAGCTGCAAAGTAGCAACGCTGACCAAGRCAAGTACGTCTTCCTTGAGTTCAACGCCTGGCTCTACCAAGGTTTTGACGACGCAAGACAGGCTCTTCTCCAAGCGGTCTCTGATAAGCTGCTGGAGCTTGCAGAAAACGACAAGAACCTATTGGGAAAGGCTTGGGACTTTGCCAAGCGCGTACGGTGGCTCAAGCTTGGGCGCATCGCAGTGCCTACTGTGATTGGCATGACCATGGGAACTGCCGCCGGGCCATTGGGCACTATCCTCGGCGCGGTCGGCGGCCTTGTAAAGGGCGCCAGCCATGCCTTCTCAGCGGACAAGCTGAGCGAAGTTAAGAATGCGTACAACGAGCTCAAACCTGAGCTGGAGGGGCTCTTGGCAGAGAAGGAAACGGAGTCTCTTCCCAAGGAAATTGAAGGGCTACGTAGGGCGTTCGCCGACCTGCTCAAAGACCTGGACGTAACTTTGGTAGTTCTCGTCGACGACTTGGACCGATGCCTTCCCAATACGGCCATTTCGACGCTTGAAGCTGTTCGACTGTTACTGCTCGTCCCTAGGACAGCCTTTGTCATCGCCGCCGACGAGGACATGATTCGGAGCGCCGTACGCGCTCACTTTGGTCAGGCGGACATTAGTGACGACTTGGTTACAAGCTACTTCGATAAGCTCATCCAGGTACCATTGCGTGTGCCCCGGTTGGGTGTGAACGAGGTTAAGTCGTACGTCATGCTTCTATTCGCGGACCTGGCTGCACGTCGCGGGGACATCTCACACGCTACATTGGCGGAGGCCCAAAGCCATATCTTGGCTGCCCTGAAAAAGTCATGGGACGGCGGCGTAACGCGAGAGGTTCTAACCACGGCATTCGGAAAGGAAGCGGACAAAGTCGGAAAGGAAATCGACGTTGCAGAGCAGCTCGCGCCGATTCTGGTCACCGCTGAGCAAATTGCGGGAAATCCCCGCCTCATCAAGCGTTTCCTAAACAACTTGATGATTCGAGAGTCGCTGGCAAGGGCGCAAGGGATGTCGGTTGGCTTGGAGGAACTGGTAAAAGTGCAGCTCTTCGAACGATGTGCATCTACTGCTGCCTTCGACCATCTGGTAAAAGCCATCTCGGCTAGCGACGAGGGCAAGCCTACCTTCCTCACCGCACTTGAGACCAGCGCGTCCAAGGGTGAGCCGTACGTGCCGCCCGTTGCAAGTTGGGGCGGCACGTTTTACGAGCAGTGGGTGAGGTTGGCTCCACCACTAGCGGATGTTCCATTGACTCCCTATCTCTATCTCAGTCGAGACCGGACGCTTGCTCTCGCTTCATATGACGAACTATCACCCGCCGCGCGCAGACAGTTCGACGCCATGCTTAAGGTGACCCAAGTGTTTCCTGGCGTGGTTGCGCAAATTAGAGACTTGGGTGAGGCAGATGCCGAGCGAATCCTTGTCCGACTCATCAGAAAGGCGCGGGCCGACCAGTGGTCCCCTGCATCCGTGACCCGCTGCTTCAATGTGACGGACGCCTTCGAGGGACTTGGAGTGAAGCTGGCGTTCGCACTGTCGGAAATTCCAAGCGCTCAGCGGCCAGCGCCAATCGGCCCCTTGTTGGCCAGGAGCGCCTGGGCGCAATCCCTTATCGCTGAATGGCTGGAAGACGATGAGACTCCAAAGCAGCTGAAGACCGTATTGCGCAAGCGAAGCGGAGGTACACAATAGTGGGAACTTCCACATCAAGCTCCGGACCTCGCAGCGGAGTAAGCCTTTCTCCGTCGTGGCTCGAGGAATTGAGTGTTGTCGCGCCGAAAGTTGGGGGCGAGGCCCCCGAACCAGAGCAAGGTGACGCGCAGCCTCAACCTGAGGAAGACGAGGTAGCCCAGCCTCGACGCTACGCTGATGCGAAGCGCGACATCGGCAAGTTCGTTCGCACCGGCGAAACGTCGTACCTGTCTCGAGGAATCGGTCACTATTCCCGCAGCGGAATGGGAGGCGCAAGGAAGCTTTCCTCACGGATGCGAGCTTCCGCGAACGCTGGTTCAGCACTGGTATCTTTCATCAAGGACATTCGAGAGGGTACCGACCCGGCCATTGCGAGCTGGGTGCAGAATCTGCTCGCGTCGAATCCGTCCTCCGATGAGGTGGCTGATGCGATTGTGCAGGCGCTGTCAGGGCCCRGTGGAAGTGTCGACGAGGAGTCGATGCGTGACTCTATGGCCCTCGCCATTTCCGAACTACTGGTGCTCCAGCCGGATGTCGAGTTGCTCAACATGAAGGATGCCGACACCTGGACTCTGCTTCAGCTGTTCCTCGGCAACGAAGTGTGCAACCGGCTTTCGTTCGACATCGGACAGTTCTTCGAGAGCGCCAAACTGGACCCTGAACTTGGTGTCCTACGAGAGATGGAGATGCGCGACTTTGTGAAGAACGAAGTCGGTGTGCAACTGGAAGCGCTTCGGGCAAACAGCCCAAATCCGACAAAGGCCCAGCTCGACGCGCTGGTAAATGAGGCACTTCGTATGACGTTCGAAGCCTACGAGGGGACGCTATGAACCGAGTGATATGTGTACCACCGGAGTTGATTCCTCAATACCTGTCGCCAGGGGTGGACTACATCTCGATGTATCGAAGTGCTGGTCGTCAGGGCGTAAGTTCAGTGGGCACGAGCATTCAACGCAAGGTCCAGCGTTCGGGAATACTTCCTGATGTGCGGACTTGGGACTTCTCGACCTTTGCGCTTGCGGTATCTGCAGCGGACCTCGCTGTCGCTCGTGCCACGAGCGCTGATGGATGGACTAGGGTAATCGACCTCACGGTTGCTCTCGTCGACCCGGAGCCGTTCAGGCAGATAGTGCGAAAGCTGCAGGTCATGCTGAGATTCCTGACCGGCGACTTCTGGCATTTGACCTTCATCGAAGGTGCAGATGCTCCGCCGTTTTCCCTGGCACCCAAGGTGTTCGAAGCGGATTGCGTCTCGTTGCTTTCAGGAGGCGTCGATAGCCTCGTCGGCGCGATTGATGCAACAAATATGGGCTGGAAGCCGCTTTTCGTCTCTCAGATTGCGAAAGGGGATGCGCGAACGCAACGGCGGTACGCACTACGACTTGGTGCCCGCGAACGGTATCTGCAATGGAATCACAATATCAAACTCGTCCACCCTACAGAGCGCTCCACGCGCGGTAGGTCCATCGTCTTTTTCGCGTTTGCTGCTATCGCAGCGTCCGCAATAAGCGGTGTGGACCGGGTGAATGTGTTCGTTCCTGAAAATGGGTTCATTAGTCTGAACATTCCGCTGAATCCTGGTCGAGCCGGGAGCCTTAGCACAAAGACAACCCATCCCGTATTTATGGAAAGGTTGCAAGAGGTCTGGACGGAGCTCGGTCTTAGAGGGCGACTAATGCGACCATACTCGTTCAAGACGAAGGGCGAAATCATTTGCGAATGCCGTGATGTGGACCTGCTCATGGAGTTGGTCGGTGATTCGACCAGTTGCGGTCGCTACGGCTACTACAAGTACACTCATTGCGGCCGATGTGTCCCGTGCTTGGTTAGAAGGTCATCCTTCCTTCGGGCGGGAGTGGAGGACCCCACCGAACGCTACCACTTTCCCACCCTCCGACTTGCGGGCCGCGAAAATGGCGCGAATGACATTGGGGCGGTTGCCGCCGCCGTGCTTCGATACCGGGAGCACGGCGTTCGGCGGCTCACGTCTGGCCAGTTGGCCTTTGCTAATAGCGCGGACCGGGCTGAGTACGAGGGGGTAGTGGCTCGAGGGATTGAGGAACTGGGCCAACTTCTTGAACATGCGGAAGTCTTCTAGCCGGTTGCCTCCCACCTTCCCGCATTAGCGCCGCTGGTCGCGTTCCGCCGCCCGCGAGCACTGTGACCAGTCCTTGGCGTCGCTCGACCACGCCCGCTTTTTTCGCGGAGCTTGAGGCATGTGCTTAGCAAGGACATGCTTAGCCGTGCACTGAATTACGCCGACGAATTAGACTCGCGTTGCATCAACTACTTCGTCAAGGGCCATCATTTTGGCCATCCCGATAGCCTGTACTTTCTTGGCTGTACTTTTTTGCGCATGCGCACGGCGGTCACTGCTTGGGTGAGGTCGATTTCGGGCTCTGCTTCGTGCAAAGACCGGAGGCCGGACCTGGGTTCGCGTTCCTCGATTAAGCCTAAGGGCTTCTCAAGGACACTGTCCGGCAATGTCGTGATGACGTCATATTCGGAAAGGGACTGGGCCCACTCATCACGCTTCTTGATAAGCATCCAGTGGTCTTGCTTGTCTTCGCGCTTGGAGATGCGCACCAGCTCCCATGCGCCGGCGAGTTTTTCCCCGTGCAGCCGGAAAACTAGCTTTCCGGCCTCCATCCCCTCGCGCGGGTCGTCGACAGGTTCCCAGGTGCCGTGGTCCCACACAATGACTGTTCCGGCACCGTACTGCTTTGGGGGAATATTGCCTTGGAAACTCGCATACTCAATTGGATGGTCTTCGACATGGATGGCCATCCGTTTCTCCTGAGGGTCGTAACACGGCCCCTTAGGGACGGCCCAGCTCAGTAGAAGGCCATCGAGCTCGAGTCGAAAGTCGTAGTGCAGCTGCGCGGACCAGTGCTTTTGCACAACGAACGACAAGTGTTGGCCTGCGGCTGAAGGACCGCTGCTCTGCAGTGCAGGCTCAGACGTGACATTGAAGTCACGTTTCTTCCGGTACTTGGACAGCGGCAGGGGCGTCCGTTCAGAGTTGGCGGCCATGGCCTAGTCTACGGCGAGTTCAGTCGCCAAGCCAAGCCAAGACAGCCCATCGCATGGCTCCGCTATGAACCGGTACGGTCTACCTTTGAGCACCAATTTGGTCAGCTTCATTTAAGCTCGCGATTCGCGCTCGATGCACACGCGAGCAGCAATGGACTTATGATGGTGAGGCGCTGGCTCGAAGGGGTGTTGTGGTGGTTACGCTCGAGACAAGTCGATGACAACGCCCTTGATATGTGGCCACTCCTCCGACGGTATCCGGTCACTCATCAATGTCGCAAAATGTTGGGCGTCCCGAGGCTTCACGCGCTCAGGCGTTGCTCTAGGAGAGTGTCCAAACCATAAGACGATGTAGATGCCCATTCCGCCTGCATCCGGATGGACCGAGTAGTAGCGCCCCAGCTGTTCTCGCCACGCTGTCCAGACCGTCTCATGATTCTCCTTCTTGATTTCGACTGGGACCATGATGCGTGAACTCTTGGCGAACAGTACCCCTTGCATGTCAGCGCGCCGCTCACCGGCAGCGTGCGCCTCCTTCGATGCTTCAACGTTTTGATGAGCCAAGCGTTCGCGCAGAAGGGTTAAGAGCATGTCGCGGCATTCGTTCTCCGACTTTGGCTTCTCATCGCCATTGTGGTCTTTCGTCCAGAACAGCCGCAGTAGGTTCGTATCGTCGTGACGGATGTGCTCTGCACAAATGGTCAACTGGTCGACCATTAGCGCTGCCAAATCTTGCGGGTTTGCGGGTGCACGATTGGCCAGGGTATTCGCGGCTGCGAGCGCGTCTGTCGGCTTGAAAAAAGCCATTCGAGCAAAGCGCTGCTGGGCGTAGTAGCAACCATCCAGATGGACACRCCAACTTTCTAACGACGGTAGTGCCTTTAGGCGCCGGAGCTCTGTTCCCGCCTGCGGAGAAGCGTCTTCGGCGAGCCATTTCGTCAGTCGATGGACTGATATCTCCTCTTTCGTGCTCGTGGGTGTGGATTCGGTCTATTTCGAAATGATTCACCGCTGCGCTGGGAGCGAGAATCTCCACCAGTCTCGCAAGTACCCTAGGAGTGAAGCGCCGACTTTCGTCGGCTGTACCGTACTGTTGGATGATGGCGTCAGTGAGCGCGGCCACATCTACGGATGAACTCAAAAAGAGCTCATCTAGCTGAGGACCGAACACGTCAGGAAATGCTCGGAGGCCGGCTACAAGGTAAGCGAGCCGTTGGCGCTCGTCGATTCCATCATTGCCCACATTCGCAGATGCCACGCCTAACAAGGTCTTCGTGTCATGGATTCCCGCCGCAGGGAGGAGAACCGTGTTCAAAAAGCGAACTTGCCCAGGCGACGCATGGTCTGGAAGTAGCGAGAAGAGTTCTGGCAACAGAACTCGCGCCAGATTGACTGGGCCTGTAGGCTCGCGTAGGTCACGTAACGCGGAAAGTTGTGGACCCTCCACATCGCCAAGCCGGGCCGCAGCATGGCGAAGAACGAGCGGAGCGACAAGCTCTGGCAGCGCGTTAGCGACGGCTAGGTACCACGTCGGTGATTTTTCTGTTGACGCTACGAGCACGAATGCTACTAG
>NZ_JBFTNE010000174.1:0-7943 GCF_056397325.1 Cupriavidus sp. 05N39 | reverse complement strand
TTCGGGTGATGAGCCGTCACCTGCATCGGCAGAGCGTATTCGTTCTCGACGATGCCTTCGGTCATGGTCGAGTCCACGCCGTTCTTCACGAGAACCGGCTCGAATGGGGTTCCCATGACGATCGACTGGCCGACGATCGCGTGCTGCCAACCTACGACCTGCCCCTTTTCGTCGAAGCCGATGCGCGCGCGGTGGACATGTAGCGGGCGATAGTAGCCGCCCTTGATATCGTCTTCGCGACTCCACATGACCTTGAGCGGTTCGGCATGGCCTCTGGCAATCCACTCGCGAAGTACGCCTGCCGATTCGACCAGGTAGTCCGACGTCGGCACGGCACGCCGGCCGAAGCCACCCCCGGCCATCATCGTATTCAGCGTCACCGTCTCGACCGGCAGCGACAACGTTTGGGCGATCGCCGCCTGATCGACAGTCTGAAATTGCGAGCCAACCCAGACCGTGACGCTGGTCGCCATATTGCCGCTAATCTCGGCCTGCATGGTACAGTTGAGCGGTTCCATCGGCGCGTGCGCGAGATACGGCAGCCGATATTCGGCATCGATCACGCGCGCAGCGCCCGCGAGGACCGCCTGCACGTCGCCACTCTCCAGCGGGACCGCCATCTTGCCCGGTTGCATCGCAAGCTTGCTGTATTCCTCGTAAAGCGCCTGCGTGCTGACCTTCGAGCCCGTGTCCTCCCATTCGATCTGCAGCACGTCACGCCCCTGCTTGGCCGCCCAGTATCCGTTGGCGACCACCGCCACGCCGGAGCCGCCGCGATCCGCGGGCACCTGCATGACGTCGACAACGCCCTTGATCACGCGCGCCTTTTCCGCGTTGAACGACTTCACCTTGCCACCAAAGCGGGGCGGGTGCGCGACCACGGCCACAACCATGTCCTTGAGCCGGGTATCGATGCCGAACACGGGGTCGCCTCGCAGCTTCGAGGCGGCATCTAGGCGCGGCATTGGCTTGCCGATGAGGCGGAACTGCGACGGGTCCTTCAATACCACGGTCGTCGGCACCGGCAGACTCATGGCCGCATTGGCGAGCTCACCATAGGTGGCGCGATGCGTACCCGATGTGACCACCCCCTCCACGGCGGCGCAGCTGGCGGGGTCCACATTCCATTGTTTGGCCGCCGCAGTCACGAGCATCGCCCGAGCGCGCGCGCCGAGCTCGCGATACTGCGTAAACGAATGCATCAGCGCGGTAGAGCCGCCTGTCATCTGAATACCGAAGCCCGGATCGCGGTAAGCATCGCCGGCCGGGGCCAGCATTGACCGCACGTTTTTCCAGTCCACGTCGAGCTCGTCGGCCAGAACACTTTGTGCCGGTGCATCAGTGAACAGTAACCGCGCAATTGAGCACACTGTATTGAGAGTCGTTCTCGGCGAACAGGCGGGCTCGGCCGTATTGCGACCCTCGAGCAGGATCGGCAATGTCCGATGGAGGTACCAGGAATCGCGCGCCGGGGCAGTGCCGGCGCCCTGTCATGTCATCAACCGGGGTTCGTCATTGYGCTCTGCTGTCTGGCGTAGTTGAACGGCAGCAGGTCGCTGATGTCGGCGTCCGCCGCACGCTGCGGCAGCTCGGTGAGAACGTGACGTAGATACGCGTACGGCTCGACGTTGCAGGCGCGGCACGTGAGCATCAGGCTGTAGATCATCGCACTCGCCTTCGCACCGGCAACCGTGTCTGCAAAGAGCCATGCCTTTCTCGCGGTTGCAAAGGGTCTCACGTCTCGCTCTATCACGTTGTTATCGAGGGGCGCACGCCCGTCGATAACATAGCGGCTGAGGTATTCCCACTGATTGCGCGTGTAGCTGATCGCCTTGCCCAGCAGGCTTTCGGGCAGAACCTGCGGTGCCAGTTCGTCCAGCCATTTCCTGAGCGCCTCCAGCAGCGGTACGCTGTGTTCCTGCCGCAGCCGGTAGGTGTAGCCGGCCCGTGTCTCGCCCTCTGGCAGTTCTCTGCGAGCAAGTGTCTCGACCTGATACAGCGCCTTGAAGTACTCGAGCGCTTGCTGTGCGCGACCGCCGGGCTTCTTCTGGCCCTTGTGCGCGTCGACGAACAGTCGTCGCGAATGGGCAAGACACCCGAAGTGCGTGACGCCTTTGAGCGTGCGCCAGGCGCTGTAGCCGTCGGTCATCAGCATGCCTTCGTAGCCGGCGAGAAACGCCTGCGGATATTGCTGACCACGCCCCGGCTGGTAGTCGAACAGCACCACCGGCTGTTCGCAGTCCTGTGCGCTTCTGTAGAGCCACATGTAACTCTTGCTCTGCGCGGTCTTGCCTTCTTCCTTGAGCACTTGCACCGTCGTCTCGTCGCCGTGGATCAGCGGCTGCGACAGCAGCGTCTGGCGCATCGCCTCGTACAACCGGCTGTAGTGCAGTTCGGCAGGCCTGATGATCCAGTTCGCCAGCGTGCCGCGGCCCGCCGGAATGCACGCACGGGCCAGCGCGTCTTCCATCCGGTATAGCGGCGTGCCATCCACGTGCCTGATATGACTTTCCCTGTCAACTGCGATCGGTTTTCAGTTCTACATTGACTTTGAATTTCCTGAGGGCGGCGTAGCAGTAATTCTCGACGGTGGATCACACTGATATCCGCGGGTTGGCTACCGCATTACAGATGTCCGTCTCGTGAGCCTGCCGCTTTCTTACCGCGCGAATCGGCCTGTACTCTGCCGTCACGAAGTACGTACGCGGGTTACTCCGGTACCGGGCTACGCCGCCTTCAGGAAACTCCTCCTGTGGTTGTAGGGCTGTGGTTGACGTAGTGCTGTTTTACATTGCTGGCGCCTCTCGCGGTATAGAGAGCGACATGGCGAGCTGGGCGATGTCCCAGATGAACCCCGCCAGCTCGCGGGCAACGGCGACCACCGCGATGTTCGCGTTCTTGCCGCGCGCAGCCAGCTTGCGATATCGCTGGCACAGTCGAACCTGTGCATCCCAGGCGCGGTCAATGATGGCCTTCGGGATGCCGTCGTGACGGCACTGGATCGTCCGACTGATCCGTGCGATGTGGCGGTAACTCCAGGCGGCCTCGATGAGCAGCTTTCGTGCATAGCTGTTGCCTGTCTTGGTGATGCTGCCCTGGCGCCGTTTGTCACCTGAGGAGTGTTCGGAAGGCGTCACGCCGAGCCAGGCCATCAACTGACGTGGATGGTCGAAGCGCGAGAGATCGCCCACCTCGGCGAGCATGCCCACTGCGGTGGTGAACTGCACGCCACGCATGGCCTGCAGGCCTAGTACGGCCGGATAGAAGCGCCAGTTGACTACGGCCTCACGCAAAGCTGCCTCGAGACGGTTGCATTGCGCCAGCCGATCTTCGATCGCGCGCCGATGTTCTTCAAACGCGAGTTGCTGCCACTCGTTGGCGAATGAGTGGGTGCTCAGCCAGCGTCGATGAGCCGGCCCCCAGTTGGCGCTGCCGGTATAGCGCACACCGTGCAGCAGCAGGAACGATTTTAGCCGCTGCCGTGCCTGCTTCAGGTCGTCTTTAGCGGCGGCCCACGCACGGGCCAGATCCCTGAACGCCTCGTCTTCGACACCGGGCACGTACACTGCCGACAGGTCACCTGCACGTAACGCGCGTACCAGCTTGATGGCATCGCGTCGATCTGTCTTGACACGCTCACCAGGCTTCCTCGGAATCAGCGACGGCGCACAGACCATGCAGTCGAACCCTTTTTCTACCAGTTGCCTGTAAAGCCCGTAACCGCACGGACCCGCTTCGTAGACGATATGCACGCGTCGCCCTTTCGACTGCAGCCGCCTGCATAGGCGATCGATATCGCCCTTCGCGGTACCAATCTTGCCCAGTAGTTCTACGTCAACCATGCCGATCGCGTAGGCGATCGTGATCGACTCCTTGTGAACATCCAGACCGACGTACATCGTGCTATCGTGTTCCATGCTGGCCTCCGTGCGGGAAATCACCGGGTGTGGCCCTGTCCACACCGTGCGGCTATGGCAGTAATGCTGATATGACTCCCCGTGTCAATCGGGATTGGTTTGATTCAGTTTCACAGTTGCATGTTGTTCCCCAATTTCCTGAGGGCGACGTAGCAGTAAGTCTCGACGGTGGATCACGCTGATATCCGCGGGTTGGTTACCACATTACAGAGGTCCGCCCAATGAGCCTGCCGCTATCTAACGCCGCAAGTCGGATGAAATCCGTTGCCTAGCATCGTCGCGGGTTGCTCGTGTGCCGGGCTACGCCGCCTTCAGGAAACTGGCTCCACAGTAGGGTCAGATAGGTTGGTGGTACCTAAAGCGCTGGGTTACGTTGTCTGGGCCGCGTTCGGGACGGCAAGCGACATGGCGAGCTGGCTGATGTCCCAGATGAACCCGCTCAGTTCGCGGGCCACCGCAACCACCGCAATGTTCGGGGTCTTGCCGCGTGCGGCCAGTTTCCGATAGCGCCGGCATAGTCGAACCTGGGCGTCCCAGGAACGGTCAACGATGGCCTTTGGGATGCCTTCGTGCCGGCGCTGGATCTCGGGGCTCACACGTGCCGGGTGCCGGTAACTCCAGGCGGCCTCGATCAGCAGCTTTCTGGCATAGCTGTTGCCGGTCTTGGTGATGCTGCCCTGGCGCCGTTTTTCGCCCGACGAGTGTTCGGCGGGCGTCACACCGAGCCAGGCCATCAGTTGGCGCGGATGGACAAAGCGCGAGAGATCGCCCAACTCGGCGAGGATGCCTATCGCCGTGGTGAACTGCACGCCGCGCATGGCCTGCAAGCCCAGTACGGCCGGGTAGAAGCGCCAGTTGACCACTGCCTCGCGCAGGGCCGCTTCGAGACGGCTGCATTGCGCGAGCCGGTCCTCGATAGCACGTCGATATTCGTCAAAGGCAAGTTGCTGCCACGCGCTATCGAACGCAAATTCGCTTATCCAGCGCCGGTGCGCTGGTCCCCAGTCAGCTCTGCCGCTGTAGCGGACCCCATGCGAGAGCAGAAAGGCCTTCAGCCGTTGCCGGGCGCGCTTCAGATCGTCCTTGCCGCTGACCCAGGCGCGTGACAGATCCCGGAATGCTTCGTCTTCGACGCCGGGCACGTACACGGCCGAGAGGTCGCCGGCGCGCAGCGATCGCACCAGCTTGACCGCATCGCGCCGATCGGTCTTGACGCGCTCGCCGGGTTTCTTCGGGATCAGCGACGGCGCGCACACCATGCATTCGAATCCCTTCCCTGCAAGCTGCCGGTAAAGGCCATATCCGCATGGGCCCGCCTCGTAGACGATGCGGATCCGGCGTGCTTTGGACTGCAGGCGCTTGCACAGGCGATCGATATCGGCCTGCGACGTACCGATCTTGCCAAGCAGTTCGACCTCGCCCGCGCCGAGTGCATAGGCGACCGTGATCGAGTCCTTATGGACGTCAAGACCCACATACAGCGTGCTATCGTGTTCCATGCTGGCCTCCGTGCTGGAAATCGCCGGGTGTGGCCCTGTCCACACCATGCGGCTCTGGCAGACATGCTAACCCGCGTTTGATTCMTCACGGCGGGCCAGCCCTTGCCCCAGGGGAGTCATACTGACTAACCCGCGTTTACTCCCACGGCAGGCCAGCCTATGCCTCACGGAAAGTCATACTGCCTTGCCGGTCGTCACCGTCGCGATCATCGCCGGACTCGCGTTGCTACCTGGCAGCGGTTGTACTGGCATCGACGCGACCACGATCAGCGTGCGCTCCGCGTTGCGCTCGCAATGGCGGCACGCGTATTTGAACCGTACGTGCTGCAACACCGAGACCTTTACCTCGATGTGCAACTGCTCGCTCGTCTCCTCGCCCATGCGATGCAGCGGGCTCTGGCAGCATGGACAGATTTTCTGTTCCTCGGGCAGGTCGTACTCGATGCGCTGGCGCGGCAACGACGCCGGCAGCGGCTTGCGTCCCCGTTTGCGGTGTGCAGACTCATTGACTTCCGGAAGTCCCGTATCGGGCAGCGTGAACGCGTCATCGGGATCGTTGCCAGCAGGTTCTGTCGCGGCGATCTGCTCGGCTTCGTCAAACACCCGATCCTTGAGCTTCTCGCTGCTCGGCGCGTAGCGCTTGAGCTGCGCGAGGCGGAACTGCTCTTCGAGCTGCTCGATACGCTGCGAGAGTTGCTGGGCTAGCGACTCGAGATCCAGATTTTTCTTCTCGAGTTCGCGGATATAGGCCTGGACGTCAGGCGGCAGATCAGGGGTGAGGTCATGTGCAGGCATGCGATTCACGATAGTGCAATCGCATCGCCAACAGGTTTACGTCGAATCCAAAACAATGGTATCGGCCAATGCCCTGGCGAGCAGCCGCCTCGCGAAGCCTATGGCCAGAGCCCGCACCCTGGCCTCTCTCACGCTGACTCAGCTCGCGTGCCGGTAGCGCCGCGAAGGGTGTCGGCGAACGGCTTCGATGTCGATACCTTCAAGCAACCAGTGCAGTTGCTCGGTCGTGAGTTCCATCACCGCCTGCTCGCGGCGTGGCCAGGCGAAGTGGTCTGCTTCCAAACGCTTCATCAGGAGCCAGAATCCAGAGCGGTCATAGAGCAGAAGCTTGACCCGATTGCGGCCGCGGTTATGGAACGCGAAGACGGCCCGGGCGAACGGATCGAGTTGCATCGACTGCTCGACCAGCGTCACCAGACTGTTCAGGCCGGCCCGGAAGTCGATAGGCTCGCGGTGCAGATAGACCCGCAGGTCAGCGTCGAGGCGGAACATCAGGTGTCCCCCAGCGCCGCGATCATCGCCTTCACGAGCGGCCCATCTTTCGGTGTGCATTCGAGCTCGATGGTTACGCCGTTTGGCAGCCGTGCCGACAGGCGTGCCAATTGTGGCGAAGATGAAGATTGCGGCACGGGAACAGAAGTCGATTCCGGCGATGCCGGCCGTGACCGCTGGGCTTGAGGAGGTACGCCGCGAACCTCCACTACCGGAACGAAGGCCGATGGCGCGCCTTCGACGGCGCTATCCATGTCAATACCACCTTGTCTTTCTGCTTTGTACTGCTTGACCCAGCGCCACAATTGGTTCGTGTTCACCTGGGCTCGGATCGCCATGCTGGCAACCGATACGCCGGGTTCAAGGCAAGCCTCGATCAATCTTCGCTTGCCCTGCCTGTCGTAGCTGCGTTTCCCGTTGGCGCCGACATTGGTCACTCGCAGCGGCAGGAAGTCAAAATCGCTATCGTCCATGAATTGTGCCCACGAAAAAAATCGCGGGCACAATCCTGCGCCTTTCGGGGCGTCAACGCTACGTGCGGAGAAAATCGCGCTTACAGTGAACAAGCCTTCGCTCAGGCTCGCAGCAAACTCAGCGGCGATGTCTTTGCTCACCTCAATGACTGGCTGCTTCAGCAAGTGTCCAACCATTTGCCGCGCTGGCATGGCTTTCGGCTGGTCGCCGCGGACGCCTCACACCTGCGTTTCGCCATCCGCCACAGCCATCTCCCGCGAGCCGCCACCCGCGATCAACTCGCCTTCGGCCTGTACCTGCCCGGTGCCGAGATCACGCTCGCCGCCTCACTGCATAGCGTGCACGAGAACGAACGCCAGATCCTGTTCGAGCATCTGGATCGCCTGCAATCCGACGACTTGCTCTTGCTCGACCGCGACTACCCCGCCCGCTGGCTGGTGGCCGTGCTCAACGAACGAAAAATCCCTTTCTGCATGCGCGCCGACGGCAGCGGCTTTACCGCCGTGCGACACTTCGTCCGCTCCGGCCGCGACGAGGCCATCGTCACGCTCCCGGCTCCAGCCCGCAATGACGCGCGCGACTATGAATGTGCGGCTACCCCACAAACCGTCCGGCTGATCCGGCAGATCTCGCCAGCCGGTAAGGTGCGCGTGCTCATCACCAATCTGCTCGACATGCACCGCTATCCGGCTGCCACCTTCCGCGATCTCTATCACCAGCGCTGGCGCCTGGAGGAGGCGTTTAAACGTCTCAAACACCGCATGGC
>NZ_JBFTNE010000173.1:0-8154 GCF_056397325.1 Cupriavidus sp. 05N39 | reverse complement strand
CCGCCGCGCCGGTCGCCGGCGTGACCGGCGCCGCCGCCCACGCCAGCCCCTCGGTGCGCAAGTTCGCGCGCGAGCTTGGCGTGGACGTTTCGCGCGTGCCGGGCACCGGACCCAAGGGCCGCATCACCCAGGACGACGTGCAGGGTTACGTCAAGGGCGTGATGACCGGGCTGACCGCGGCTCCGGCACAAGCCGCTGCCGCGCCGGCCGGTGGCGGTGGCGAGCTGAACCTGCTGCCGTGGCCGAAGGTGGATTTCACCCGCTTCGGCGACGTGGAAAGCAAGCCGCTGTCGCGCATCAAGAAGCTCTCCGGTGCGAACCTGCATCGAAACTGGGTGATGATTCCGCACGTCACCAATCACGACGAAGCCGATATCACCGACCTCGAAGCCTTCCGCGTGCAGCTCAACAAGGAATACGAGAAGCAGGGCGTCAAGGTCACCATGCTGGCCTTCATGATCAAGGCTGCCGTGGCGGCGCTGAAGAAATTCCCCAATTTCAACGCCTCGCTCGACGGCGACAGCCTGGTGCTGAAGAAGTACTTCAACATCGGTTTTGCCGCTGACACGCCGAATGGCCTGGTGGTGCCGGTCATCAAGAACGCCGACAAGAAGGGCGTGATCGAGATCGGCCAGGAAATGAACGAGCTGGCCAAGCTGGCACGCGACGGCAAGTTGAAACCGGACCAGATGCAAGGCGGCTGCTTCTCGATCTCCTCGCTGGGCGGGATCGGCGGCACGTATTTCACGCCGATCATCAACGCGCCTGAAGTGGCCATCATGGGCGTTTGCAAGTCGTACCAGAAGCCGGTGTGGGATGGTAAGCAATTCGTGCCGCGCCTGACGCTGCCGCTGTCGCTGTCGTGGGATCACCGCGTCATCGACGGTGCGGAGGCGGCCCGCTTCAATACCTACTTCGGGCAACTGCTGGCCGATTTCCGCCGCATCCTGCTGTAAGGCGGGCAGGGTGCGCCTGGCCCTCGCGGCCGTGCGCGCCCTCTGCCAGACGTCTGCAACCTGCCGTCCGAAAACAGGAAGGAAGCGAGTCCATGACTACCTGCGTTGTCGTCAAGAAGGCCGGTGAGGTGGCAATTGCCGCCGACGCACTGGTGACGTTTGGCGACACCCGGCTCACGCGTGCCTACGAGCGCAACCAGAAGGTGTTTCCCGTGGGGGACAGCTTTGTGGCGCTCGCGGGCACCACCGCCCATTTTCCGGTCATGCGCAGCCTGCTGGCCGGGCTGGGCGAGGATTGCCGCCTGGGCTCGCGCGACGACGTCTTCCGGACTTTTCTCAAGGTGCATGAAAAACTCAAGAACGAGTATTTCATCAACACCAAGGAAGATGAGGACGATCCCTACGAGTCCTCGCAGATCGTGTGCCTCATCGCCAATCCGGCGGGCATATTCGGTGTCTATTCGTACCGCGAAGTCTTTTCGTTCGACCGTTTCTGGGGCATTGGCTCGGGGCGCAACTACGCGCTGGGCGCCATGCACGCGGTCTACGACCAGCCGGGCCTGAACGCCGGGGAGATTGCGCGGATCGGCGTGGATGCAGGCGTGGAGTTCGACAAGAGTTCGGCAGGTCCGGTCGAAGTGCAGGTGGTACGGCTCGGTGACACGGCCGGCGACGGCGCAATCAATAACGATGGCGCGGCCCGTATCTGAAGCGGGGCGCGCTCTTGAGGAGCAAAACATGAGTGTGATCGAAGTCCAGGTGCCGGATATCGGCGATTTCGACGCGGTGGAAGTGATCGAAGTGCTGGTCAAGGCTGGGGATACGGTCGAGCAGGAGCAGTCGCTGATCGTACTCGAGTCGGACAAGGCCAGCATGGACGTGCCTTCGTCCGCGGCCGGCAAGGTGGTCGAAGTGCGTGTCAAGGTGGGCGACAAGGTCGCCAAGGGCGCGGTGATCTGCACGCTGGAAAGCGAAGCCGCCGCCAAGCCGGCAGCCGCGCCGGCACCGGCCCCTGCGGCCGCTCCCGCGCCGGTCGCTGCTCCGGCTGCCGCACCCGTGGCGGCCTCGCATTCGGGCAGCGCGGACATCACTTGCGACATGCTGGTGCTCGGCGCCGGCCCCGGTGGCTATTCGGCTGCCTTCCGCAGCGCCGACCTCGGCATGAATACCGTGCTGGTCGAGCGCTATGGCACGCTCGGCGGCGTCTGCCTGAACGTCGGCTGCATCCCGTCCAAGGCACTGCTGCACAACGCCGCCGTGATCGACGAAGCCAAGGCGCTGGCGGCGCACGGCATCCTGTTCGGCGAAGCCAAGATCGACCTCGACGGCCTGCGCCACTACAAGGAAACCGTCGTCGGCAAGCTGACCGGCGGCCTGTCCGGCATGGCCAAGGCACGCAAGGTGCAGGTCGTGCGCGGCATTGGCACTTTCCTGGATCCGCATCACCTCGAGGTGCAGGAAACCGAAGGCGACGCCAAGCAGACCACCGGCAAGAAGACCGTGATTCGCTTTGAGAAGGCCGTCATCGCGGCCGGCAGCCAGGCGGTCAAGTTGCCGTTCATCCCCGAAGATCCGCGCATCGTCGACTCCACCGGCGCGCTTGAGCTGCCCGAGGTGCCGAACAAGATGCTGGTGATCGGCGGCGGCATCATCGGGCTGGAAATGGCCACGGTGTACAGCACGCTGGGCGCCAATATCGATGTTGTCGAAATGCTCGATGGGCTGATGCAGGGTGCCGACCGCGACCTGGTCAAGGTCTGGGACAAGATGAACAAGACGCGCTTCGACAAGGTCATGCTCAAGACCAGGACGGTCGGCGTGGAAGCGAAGCCGGACGGTATCTACGTCAGGTTCGAAGGCGAGCAGGCCCCGGCCGAGCCGCAACGCTACGACCTGGTGCTGGTGTCTGTGGGCCGCGTGCCCAACGGCAAGCGCATCGGCGCCGAGAAGGCGGGCGTGGCGGTGACGGACCGCGGCTTTATCGACGTCGACAAGCAGATGCGCACCAATGTGCCGCACATCTTCGCCATCGGCGACATCGTCGGCCAGCCCATGCTGGCTCACAAGGCGGTGCATGAGGCGCACGTCGCGGCCGAGGCAGCGCACGGCGAGAAGGCGTACTTCGACGTCAAGCAGATCCCGTCGGTGGCCTACACCGATCCGGAAGTGGCCTGGGCCGGCGTGACGGAAGACCAGTGCAAGGCGCAGGGCATCAAGTACAGCAAGAGCGTGTTCCCGTGGGCCGCTTCGGGCCGCGCCATTGCCAACGGCCGCGACGAGGGCTTTACCAAGCTGATCTTCGACGAGGAAACCCACCGCATCATCGGCGGCGGCATCGTCGGCATGCATGCCGGCGACCTGATCAGCGAAGTCTGCCTGGCCGTCGAGATGGGCGCCGATGCTGTGGATATCGGCAAGACGATCCACCCGCACCCGACGCTGGGCGAGTCCATCGGCATGGCTGCCGAGATCTACGAAGGCGTCTGCACCGACGTGCCGCCGCCGCGCAAGCGTTAAGCGGCCAGCATCAGCCACGCATCGAGGCCCGCCGCACGGCGGGCCTTTTTATTGTCCGATTCGCAATTAACCGCCAAGATTTTCCTGGCGCCCACTTGTGGCTTCGCCAGCCAAACCCCGCTTGCAGCAGAGGAGGACCGTGGCGGGCCGTGGGTCGGCAAAGCCGGCTTGACGCGAAAGATGGATGCCGCATCGCGCCGAGCCTGAAATCGGCACAGCCGGTCCGCGCCGCAGGCAAAAAAAATCCCGGCACATAGCCGGGAATGAATCGATATTGGAATACAAGGAAACCAGATACCGAGGAGACATCGTCAGAGGGCAGGGCGGCTTGGTTGCCGTCCGTGCTGCCTTCGTTGGCAAAATGCGCTGGCCGTGCCAGGCGCGCTTTGCCAACGAACCGGCCGAAGCCGGTCCGTTGTCCTGCCTGCGCTAGTTAGGCGGCGGCGGGGGCGGCCTTCTTGGTCGCGGTGCGAGCCGTTGCGCTGGCTTGCTGGGCGGCCTTGGTGGCGGCGCTGGCGGCTGCCTGGAAGTTGCTTTCGGCGATTTCAACAGCTTGCTTGGTGGCCTTCTGGACCGACTCGTAAGCGTTGTTGGCGGCGCTGATCGCGGACTTCACGATGGCAACGGTCGACTCGGAGCCGGCCGGGGCGTTCTTGGCGAGGTTCTCGACCAGGGCTTGCACCTTCTTCGAGTTTTCGGCCAGTTGGGATTCGGCAACCTTGGTGAATTCCGACTGGGTTTCCGAGGCGATTTCGTACAGGTGGCGGCTATAGGCCAGGGCCTTTTCGGCAACCGGCTGGATCAGCGAGGACTGGATGGCCAGGAATTCCTGGGCGTCCTTCGCGGACAGGGCCTTCTTGGCGTTGTCCACGTTTTCAGCGAACGTGGCCTTGACCACTTGCAGGTTCAGTTCGACCAGCTTCTCAACGCCTTCGAAGGCTTTGGTGGTCAGGCCAAACAGGGTTTCGAGATTGGCTTTTTGCGCTGCGGCGACTTGTTCCGGGGTGAAGCTCATGCTGGTCTCCAATAATGAAGTTCAATGTCAGACAAAATTAGGCCGCCCAGATGTCAAAGCCATGACGACGTCACTGCTTTTCGTCAGCCAGCCCCAGGCGTTTGGGGGTTGCCGGCGCTTCCGCTTGCTCTGCAAAACCGATGGTGCGCCGCAACAATTCCAATTGTAGGGAAAAGAAAAACGGTGTCAAGAATTTCTTGTGCAATGCACAAATAAGTCCGGCCGAAGTCGCCGGAAGTCGACCTGATGCCACATATCGCGCCGCCAGAGTTGCGGATTTACGCCAGCTCGGGCGCGGGAAGGGCGGTCCTGGTCGCGTACCTTCGCGCCGGCTCAGTGCTACCATCGCGGTCTGCCCGAATCGGTGCTGCCCAAGCGTGTGCAACGCAGCGGCCGATGCGCCACGGCCCTGTTGCCGGGGCAGCGGCCTGCCGGCCGGATGTCCGCCCCCAGTTAATCCCCATGCTCGCCTTCTACGCCGACCACTTTGTCCTGCCCCTGCCCGAGGGCCATCGCTTCCCGATGCGCAAGTACAGCATGTTGAGGGCGACGGTTGAGCGGGAAGTGGCGGGCCTGACGCTGGCCGAGGCCCCACGTGCCGGAGACGATGCCTTGCTGCTGGCGCATACCCCAGAATATGTGGCCAGCGTCTCCCGGGGCGCACTGGACCCTGCGCGCCAGCGCGAGATCGGGTTTCCRTGGTCCGAGGCCATGGTCGAGCGATCGCGGCGCTCGGCCGGCGCCACCATCGAAGCATGCCGCACCGCGCTGCGCGAGGGCATTTCGGTGAACCTGGCGGGCGGGACGCATCATGCTTATSCGGACAAGGGCGGCGGTTTCTGCGTTTTCAACGATGCGGCGATCGCGGCACGCCAGCTGCGCCGCGACGGCCGGGTGGAGCGCGTGGCGGTGGTGGACCTCGATGTGCATCAGGGTAACGGCACCGCGGCCATCCTGCGCGACGACCCTTTCGTGTTCACGCTGTCCCTGCACGGCGAAAAGAACTATCCCTTTCGCAAGGAAGCCAGCGACCTCGACGTGGGCCTGCCCGATGGCTGCGACGACGAAGTTTACGCCGCGGCGTTGCAGGAGGCGCTCGAAGCCCTGTTCGCGCGTTTCTCTCCGGACCTGATCATCTACCTGGCAGGCGCCGATCCCCATGAGGGCGATCGGCTGGGCCGCCTGAAGCTCACGCTCGCCGGCCTGGCCAGGCGCGATCGTCTGGTGTTTGATGCAGCCCTGGCGCGGGGGCTGCCGATCGCCGTGGCGATGGCTGGCGGCTACGGCAACCAGATCGAGGACACCGTGGCGGTGCATGCGCAGACCATCGCGCTTGCCGCTCAATATCACGAACGTTATGCCCGGCGCATGAAATTGGACACGCTCACGGCTGCCAGCCCGATCGCGGTGACACGGCAATGAGCGCAACCAGCCAAGTCCGCGCAACGCGCGGCACCCTTTGGATGGCCGCCATGCCGTGGCTGTTCGTGGTGATCTGGAGTACCGGCTTTATCGTGGCCAAGTACGGCATGCCGCATGCCGAGCCGATGACCTTCCTGTTCCTGCGCTTTGTCGGCGTGCTGGTGCTGATGCTGCCCTTCGTGGTGGTGGCGCGCGTGCCCTTGCCGCAGAGCGCGGGCGCCGTCGACTGGCGCAGGGTGGGGCATATCGCCGTGGCGGGACTGTTCCTGCAGGCGGGCTATCTCGGCGGCGTTTGGGCAGCGGTCAAACTCGGCATGCCGGCGGGCGTTTCCGCCCTGATCGTCGGCATGCAGCCGATCCTGACCGCGCTGGCGGCTTCGCGCATGGGCGAGACCATCGGACGGCGCCAGTGGCTGGGGCTGGCGCTGGGCATCGTGGGCGTGGGTCTGGTGGTGGCCAACAAGCTGTCGGCCAGCGGGCTGTCCGCGCCGAGCCTGCTGCTTGCCGTGGGTGCCTTGTTCTCGATCACCTTCGGTACGCTGTACCAGAAGCGCTATTGCCCGATGTTCGACCTGCGCATGGGTTCCGTGATCCAGTTCGCGGCGGCGGCGCTGGCCTGCCTGCCCTTCATGTTTCTTGCCGAGACCCGCCACGTCGAGTGGAACGCCGAGATGTTCGGCGCGCTGGCCTGGTCGGTGGTGGCGCTGTCAATCGGCGCGATTTCGCTGCTGTTCCTGTTGATCCGGGAGGGCGCGGCCACCAAGGTGTCCAGCCTGATGTATCTCACGCCGCCGACCACCGCCGTCATGGCGTGGCTGCTGTTCGGCGAGAGTTTTCCGCCGCTGGCGGCACTTGGCATGGCCCTTGCCGCAGGCGGCGTGGCCCTTGTGATTCGCCGCTGATCTTCCTCTTGCGTGCTTCCGATGAAACCGACTGCCGATACCCGTAGTGCCTACCGTCATTTCCAGCCGATCACCACGCGCTGGATGGACAACGACGTCTATGGCCACGTCAACAACGTCATCTACTACAGTTATTTCGATACCGTTGTGAACACCTACCTGATCCGGCAGGGCGTGCTCGATATCGAGGCTGGCGACACCATCGGGCTGGTGATCGAAACGCAATGCAGCTACTTCGCCGCGCTTAGCTTTCCCGACACCGTGGTGGCCGGGCTGCGCGTGGCGCGGCTGGGCAACTCTAGCGTGCGCTACGAAGTGGGCCTGTTCCGCAATGACGACGACGTCGCTGCGGCGCAAGGTCATTTCGTCCATGTCTATGTCGATCGCGCCACGCGGCGGCCGGTACCGCTGCCGCCTGCGCTGCGCAACGCCTTGCAGGCGCTGGTGTGCGAATCCGCGGACGCCGGCGCCTGATCGGGGCAGGGTACAGACGCATGAAGGAGTTGACAGTCATGGATTCGCAGCGCAAGCGGGACACCGGCCTGGTAGACCAGGCCATCATCACACGCCGCTCGGTGCGTGCTTTTCTTGATACGCCGGTGCCGCACGATGTGGTCAACGAGATCCTGGCGGTGGCCAGCCGGGCGCCTTCCGGCACCAACGCCCAGCCGTGGCGGGTCTATGTGCTGAGCGGTGATGCCAAGCTGAAATTGTCCGCCGACGTGTTGACCGCCTACGACGATCCGCAGCGCGACAGCAAGTACCGGGAAGAGTATCCCTACTATCCGCGCGAGTGGGTGGCGCCATATATCGACCGCCGGCGCAAGGTGGGCTGGGACCTGTACAGCCTGCTGCAGATCAGCCGCGAGGACAAGGCGCGCATGCATGCGCAGCACTCCCGCAATTTCACCTTCTTCGGTGCGCCGGTGGGCATGATCTTCACCATCGACCGCATCCTGGAGCAGGGTAGCTGGCTGGATTACGGCATGTTTCTGCAGAGCATCATGGTGGCAGCCCGGGCGCGTGGGCTGGATACCTGCCCGCAGGCGGCTTTCACCCAGTTCCACGCGGTCATTGCCAATCACTTGCGCCTGCCGGAGGACGAGATGGTGGTCTGTGGCATGGCCCTGGGGTATGCCGATCCCGCGGCCATAGAGAATACCCTTAGTACGGAGCGTGAACCTGTAAGCGGGTTCGCACGTTTCTTGTCATAAGTCTCGTTGGCCGCGAGCTATATTTTATGCATGAGCCGGCTGTCGTCCGGTTGGCTCGGAGGGCTCCGATGAGCGGGCAGGAAGGGCGATCCGCTGTGGAATTACCACAGTCCACGTCGGTCTTACTG
>NZ_JBFTNE010000172.1:0-8675 GCF_056397325.1 Cupriavidus sp. 05N39 | reverse complement strand
GAGCGATAGCGCACTTTCAACGCTTCCCGCCGACAAGGACCTAGCGCCGATCAGAGACGTAACCCCACACACCAACAGTCTTCTACGAAGAAACGACCGGCCGAGCCGGCTCGTTTCACGAAAATCCAAGTCAAAACCGTTCCAGCGGACCTGGCCTGRCTGATTCAGGAAAAGCAGCTGCGCCTATCGGGCCTGTTTCTTATCATGAAGCGGTTGGCCACGCTGGTTGACGCTCTCCGCGGCATGACGTTGGGTCGGGCCTATGGCGCAACTTGGAGCGTTGACGAAGCCTCCTTGGTGATCTGGGCCAACGGCGTGACCTCCGCGCTGCCACAGGCACGTGCCCTCGAACACCTGGAAGTTATGCTCACCCTATGGAGCCGGCTGCCGGCGACGGACCCTCCAGGATCCTCGCACTAGGCCCCTTCGCAAGGCGATCGACGAGCACCTGGCAGCCGCTAGGACGATCCTGCGTGGCCGGCTGAGGACGGTATGAACGCCAGCCGCACAGCCGCCTTGGACCGCAGTCTCGGTCAGTTCGCCCGTACTCGAGCTAGCGCCAATTTGCCAGGGGCTGCAGAACCTTGAACGCACAGATCGCAGGCTCCACAGCAGCCGCTTGGTGCCGTTATCAACAGCAATGTATGCGCCGGACTGTGCCCGGAAATGTGGAAAGTTATATACTGAAAATTCGTATAGAATGTGGCTCCGGCTGCCCGTTTCGATCAACGCACGTCCTGCCGATCAACGGCTGGCAGGGAAGGGCGGGTATCGCTCACCAGGGCGCGTATCGCCGGAACAACTTGGCTTTGAGCGACACACTCCGTGCTCCAAACTTGGGCTGGGCCAGCTCAGAAATGGAACGCACCAATGTGACCGAGCGTATCGCTGCCTTCGATCACCGCGTCGTAGCTCCCGGCGCGGCCACCGCGCCGGCGGTATGTGGCAAGCGCATGGCGTGACAGAAGCCGCTGCAGACAATCCCAATGATCAGAGCGTTGAATGTGGTTGCCGACGGCAGGATCGATCCAGGACGCCAGCCAGGCGATGCGCKACGCGAACAATCGGGTGCTGATTAACGTGTGGCGCGGCCGGCGGGGGATGAAGCCCGGATAGCCCTGCATATCGAATTCAGGGATGGCCCAGATCGCGTCGTGATGCCCGATCCGGTTGCGGACGTCACGCACTGCCCGGAGCAGCCGGACGATACGTTCGCGAAACTGCTGAGAAGCGTAGATCGTTCCCGCCGGCGCAGCTGGAAAGGCCAGTGTCAGCGCTCTCGCCTGCAGTCCGTTGGGGTGACTTGCTCGACCTAAGCCGTTCACAAGCTGTTCCCAGAAACCGAACGACAGTGCGGCAACAATGTCGTCGTGGCCAACGGCGCGCCCCCGCTTGGACCGACGGTCAATGATCTTCTCGATTTCTTTCTTGTCGATCGAAGACATCGAATGTGGCGTTTTCGGGACTGGCGCACCGGCGTGAACGGGCCCGGAGATCGGTAACATCCAGGGTGCGGAATCCGTCGAGGCGTAGAATTGAGAAAGGCTGCGATGCAACGCATTGCGCAGCGACACCTCGAAGTCACCGAGAATGGGCAGTAGGGCGGCAGCGACCGCTTGACACCAGCTGTAGCTGCCCATGAGATCGGTGCTCGACCGGCTGTCGAAGAAGCGTTGAACCGTGGCCAGGCGCGGCGCTGTGAGGTGATTCTGCATTGATAGGGCGACGAGGGACGTGTGGGTGCCATGATACGGCACTCAACACTCACCATAGAAATGCCTGAACGGATACTTGATAATCAGGTATAATCCACTATGAGACGGGGGTGGTCCGGGATTCCGGACGTGCCTCCGTAATTAGAGTCAGAACCCCGCGCAAGCGGGGTTTTGGCTTTCTAGGGCCGTCTTCATCACAATCTCCAGAGCGAAGAGGGCGGCTACATCGTCGAAGCCATGCGGTATGCCTCGCTGAGGTCGTGGTTCGCTAGTGCTTCTAAGGCCAGAGGTTGCCCCTGATCCCTTGACGAAGCGGACCTGACCAGCCGACGCATGATGCGGCTGGCCAGCCAGGTCGGCAGAGTTGTCCCCCGATTCTGGGCGAGTCCTCGGCGTCGTGGTTACCCCGTCGCGCTGGGGGCGAACCCGCCGCTCGGCAGGCCAGGCTGCACCACCGCAGGACGCCGGCGGAAACGCGGCCTCCCTGTGTCGCCGTCCTCGCCTCGCCGCCGGCCTGACCCGGCCGACGAAGGCCCGGCCACCAAGTGAATAGTCAGCGAGCTCGAACTGGATGGGGACGGCAACGGCTTTGCCGTTGTGCAGATTAGAGAGGGGTGGCACTGCAGCCGCTTGGCGGGGCTGGCCACCGCTCACCCGACCCGAGCTTCGACGGGGCCACCATCAGGCCGACGCCATTGGCCCCCGCAGCCGGACCCTCTCCTGGCCGACTCGCCCCGGGGCATTTCAAGACACTCGGGTGCTGTCCATCGCGGTTGCGATGATACCCATTAGTACCGTCCAAAGCACCTCGTGCTGGCAATACATCGTCACTTCCCATCGGGTGCCGTCCGGTCGCACGACGCTCTGTAAGCGGCCTGTGCAGACGACGTCACGCCTCCGTAAGGGTCCCAATCCCAGCTCGACGCGACACCCCTCAAGTTCTTCGATGACCCGCTCCATATTGAGCTTGCAATGCTGACTCCGCGTCGCCGCGGAAGTCGTCATAGAACGGACACCGCGAGCGCTGCCTCGGCAGCTGGCAGGTCGAATAGCCGGCAGATGTGGTGCAGGTTGGCGCGCCGGACGCCCCACCCGTCGATCGGCGCGTCGCCATCCTGGTGTGGCTGTGCTCGACACTCGGCACGCGGGCCGTCATCGACCCCAGAGTGCCAGGGGGGCGTCGGTGGAGGGCGTCGGAAAACACCCCGGCACCCAGGGTGGGATCCGAACCGCTTCCGCCCGTCGGGCCCGGGCAGTTCGTTGGCCACGAGCCGTCCCTCGGTGGGCAACACGTGGCTGCCGCCCGGCCAGGGTGAAGGCGCTGGTGGCGGTTGGGCCAGATCTGCCGCGTCCACATCGGCGGTCGGACTTCCACAGGGGATCAGGTGTGCGAACGGCGCTTGGGCCTGGCGACATCTGTTTTTACGTTTTACCAGTACATGATTACCTTAATAATCATGCACTGCGAAAATAAGGTACGCATGACCCCTTGCGCCGGAAGCGTCTCGCGCTACAATGGCGCACATCGCCCGCTAGGCCTTGCCCACCTTGGTCACCCACCTTGGCCGGGGCGGTGGCTGCCCCGGTCCGGGTCACGCGACCGCACGCAACCTTATGGAGCCCGCGACCATGCGCTTCCTGCCCGCCCGATTCGCCGTTGCGGCCATTGCCGCCGTCTTGCCGCCGGCCATTGCGCTGGCCGCCAGCGCGGTCCCGGACTGTCAGACGGACGCGCTGTGGCGCTTCGATGCCGCTTGCCTCGCCACAACCCGCAGTGACCTAGATCAGCAGCAGGCCAACGCATTGGCAGCGCTGCGCCAGGCGGCCGACCCGCGCCGGCGCGAGCTGCTCGCGTCCGCGCAGGCCGCCTGGACCTCCTACCGCCAGGCGCAATGCGAGAGTGAGGCCGACCTTGCCCGGGCCATGCACGCCGACGATGGGGCCAAACGCACCATGGCGCCCTCGGACCGGCTGCGCTGCGAAGTCCGGCTCTCGGAAGCCAGGCTCATGGAACTGCAGGCGTTCGCCAAGCGCGCGTCGCGCTGAGATCGCGCCGCGCTGCTGCCTTCCTCCGTCGCCAAGACTGCCACGACCATGCCCTTGACCGCTATCCACACGCTGACCGGCGAGCCGATCGATTCCATTTCCTGTTCGCCGGACGCGTGGGCTGCGCTGCGCCGCCTGCCCGTCGGCACGCTGGTGATGAAGGGCAACCGCCAGCCCGCGGTGCTCAAACGCAGCATTCGCGGGCTGCAGTTCTTCGCGCACCCGCCGGGCGGGCGCGATCCAAATTATCAGCCGGAGTCGCCCATGCATCTGGAGATCAAGGCCGAGCTCGTGCGGGGGCTGCGCGCGGCCGGCTACCGGGCTGCGCCGGAGCAGGGTGGGACTTCGCCCTCGGGCGAGGCATGGGAAGCAGATGTGCTGGCCGAGGGCGAGGGCCGGAAGGTGGCCTTTGAGGTGCAGCTGTCGCCGCAGACGCTGGAGGAGTACGAGCGCCGGTCGCTGCGCTACCACGCTTCCGGCGTCGAGGTGGTCTGGCTGATCCAGGGACACCATTACCACGCCTTCAGCGATAGCCTCTATTATCGGGACCCCGCGCGCGCGTGCCGCTATCCCGGACATGCCGACTTTCCCGCGTTTCCTGTCCGTGCCCACAATGCCAAGCACCACTCCGGGACTGTGGCCGGTGCGGAAGTGGTGGTGTGGCCGCGCGATCGAGCGGTGGCCAATCTCTGCGTGGCGGCGTTCGCGACTGGCTTCCTCCGCGCCACCCCGCTATTTTTGGTAGGCACCGGCTGGGTCTGGCAGGCTGCGGCGACTTGACGGCACCATCACCATGACCACGACCATCCCGGCTGCCTCGTTGCCTACCGATTCCGTCACTGTGGCGCCGCCAGCCGCCGCGCCCCGTCGCCGCCGGCGCACGGTCACGCGACGCCATCTGCACCGCGGCCACTTTGGCTTCCTGCGCGCCATCATCCAGGGCCTGCATGCCCGTCCGATGTGGGAACGCTACCTGCTGGACGAGGGCGAGATCGAGGCGGAAGCCGAGCTTGCCGCCCGCGGCCCGGGCGGGGTGGACGACGAACTGCCGGCGCAGGACCGCGCCGCACGGAGCTTTGCTGGTCACCCCAAGGTGCGCCGTGTCACGGCCTGGCTGCGCGGCGAGCTGGCCGCCGCCGCCGGCCGCGCGGAGCGCTATGGCATGGCCCGGCTGGTGCGGGTCGACTTCCGCCAGATCGGGCGCCCGGGCGAGGGCCTGCCGTCGCTGGAAGACTTCGCCGCCGAAGCCGGCCTCGACGGCTTCTCCCAGGCCGAGCAGCAGGAGGCGTACCGCACCCGCTTCGGCCGGGCGCTCGAGCGGGAGGCGAAGCGCGCCGCACTAATGCGCCGGCAGCTGGATGCGGTCGACTGGCTGGAGGGCAAGTACGCGCAGCCGGTGCTGGCCGGCGACGCCTGCCGCGCGTGGCTAGCCGACACTCTGGCCACGCGGCTGGAGGCGGCGGGCGTGGCCACGCTCTCCGACCTGATCGACCGCATCAACAGCCTGGGCAGCGGCTGGGCGCGCAGCCTGCCGGCGATCGGGGCCGGCAAGGCCCGCGCGGTCGAGGCCTTCCTGCGCACCCATGCCGAAACGCTCGGCAAGGGCATCGGCGCCCACGTGGCGGTGCCGCGCCGCCAGCGCTATGCGCACGAGCTCGCGGCGGTGGTGCCGCGCGGATCCCGCGCGGGCGCGCTGGTGCCCCTCGACAAGCTGATCCTGCCGGCCGAGCTGGATGGCCGCGCCGGCGCCTACCGCCTGCCGCAAGCGCGCTGCCTGATCGGCGCCCACAACGACTATGAGGCGGTGCTGTCCTGGCTGCGCTCCAAGGCCGGCCTGCCGCCCGAGCAGGTGGCACGGCTGCGCGAGCGCCGCCGCGACCTGGCCACGCTGCCGGGTCCGCTGGACTGGCTGCACTACCTGTCGCACACCCAGCGGGGCTACCGCCGGGAAGCCGAGCGCTTCCTGCTGTGGGCGCTCGTGGTGCGCGCCAAGCCGTTGTCCTCGATGGACACCGACGATTGCCTGGCCTACCGTGACTTCCTCGCGGCGCCCCCGGCGGACTGGTGCGCGCCGCGCTCGCGCGAGCGCTGGAGCCCGGTCTGGCGCCCCTTCGAGGGGCCGCTGTCGCTAGCGGCGCAAGCCCTGGCGGTGCGGATACTGACCAATCTCTACCGCTACCTCAACGACAAGAACTACCTGGCCGGCAACCCGTGGCAGGGCATCCATGTGCCAAAGAGCGTCAAGCCGAAGATGGACACGGGCCGCAGCCTGACCGAGGAGCAATGGGCCTTCGTGTCCGGCTGCCTCGCGCGGCTGCCGCCAAGCTCGGCCAACCAACGCCTGCAGGTGGCGCTGCCGCTGCTGTACGCCACCGGTCTGCGCCTGTCCGAGGTGGTGTCGGTCACCACCGACGACCTCGAATGGGTGAGCCTGCCCGGTGCCAAAGGCGGCGGCACCAAGGCGCGGGAGGAGGGCTGGTGGCTGACCGTGCTCGGCAAGGGCAACAAGCCGCGTCGGGTGCCGGTGCCGGAGGCGGCGATCGAGGCGCTGGGACGGTACCTGGTGGCGCGGGGCTTTGCCGCGGACCCGGCGGCGAACCGGATCGCGGGCGGCGTCGCGTTGCTGGGCCACGCCACCGACCAGGCCGAGCGGGCGCCGTGGGCCAAGGCCGATCGCGCCGGCGCGCAAGCCGCGCTGGCCGCCACCACGCTGTACCGGCAGATCAAGCGCTTCTTCCAGGCCTGCGCCAGCGAGCTGGACCTGGTGGATGCGCGCGGCGCGGCGCGCCTGCGCGCCGCCAGCACCCACTGGATGCGGCACACGCATATTTCCCACGCGCTCGCGGCCGGTGCGCCGCTGGAAATGGTCCAGCAGAACGCCGGCCACGCTTCGCTCGACACAACTACCCGATACATCACTACCGAGGATGCCCGGCGCATGGCGGCGATGAAGCGGTTCTTCCACGAAGGGAAGGCCCAATGAAGAATGCCCCCTTGACCAGACTTGGCCTCATGACGAAGGTGCAGCGCCGCTTCATTCTCGCCATGAACCAAGCGGGCGCACGCTACGTGGTTATCGGCGGGAAGGCGATGCAGGGACTTGGTATTCTCAGACCGACACATGACTTGGATGTTTGGATGAGCACTACTGGATTCACACCGAACCAGGTTCACGCAGTCCTACGTGGCCTAGCCGGTGCGAGTTCGGAAAGTCTGCTGGACCGGCTCCACAAGTCCGGTACGCGGGCGGCGCTCCCGAATGAGATGGCGCCCGACATCGATATCCTCACGTCGGTGGGCGACATGGATTTCGATGAGATGTATGTCGCCAGCCAACCGGTACGTTTCGGAGCCACCGTGTTTCGGATACCCAGGAGAGAGGATTTGATCCGAACAAAAGAGGCCGGCATCAACTCGTTAACGGAGCGCATCGTCRCTGGCGTTTGGGTGGCGACCGACCTGGAGAAGGCCCAGGCGGCGGTTACGCGCGATATGGCAGACATCGAACTGATCCGCAACAGCGGCGGGTAGCATTTGGTGGCGGGTGCGGCAAGCGGCTGCACGCCGCCAGCACGCACTGGCAGCCTCCACACCCGTATTTCCCACGCGCTGGCCACCGGGGCGCCGCTCAAGATGGTGCAGCAGATTGCCGGACACGCCTCGCTCGATACCACCACGCGCTACGTGACCACCGAGGCGGCGCGACGCATGGAGGCGATGCAGGCGGTGTGGGATGCCGGCAAGAGTGAATGATCGTGCGCCCCCAAATCGTTGCACTTTTCCGACTCCCAAAACGTTATACCTATGTCTCTTGAGATCGAGCGCGCCGCAGCCACGGTGTGGATCCGTGTCCAGATGGCCAGGCACGGCCTGACCTTGACCGACCTGCAGGCAGCCGGCTGCTTTGCCGAGAACGCGCCGCCGGCGGCACCCGCGCCGACGCGCATCTACCGCAACGCCGAAGGGCAGAAATGGGACGGGCAGGGCGAGATGCCGGCCTGGCTGCACCGGGCGGTCAATGCGGGGCAGTCGGTCGAGCATTTCCGCGTGGGTTGAAGCTACGCGCCCGACCAGGCCGAGCCGGCGCCGTCACGCCGCACAGGCATTTTTCCGAGGACGCCAAGAAACTAGCCGGTTTATGATGGAAAGGAGTGCTTGCCGTTTCTCTCTCGTAATGCAGCTCGAAATCGAGCGTATTCCGAGATTGGAGAAACCATGCACATCAAGCGCGCCAAGACCCTCAAGCCTTCCCAGATCCGCCATTTGCTCCGCGTGACGGAGGCCACCAGCCGGCACCCGGAGCGTGATGTGCTCATACTGTTGCTGGGATTCACCTGTGGCATGCGGGTGTCAGAGATCGCTCGGATCGAGGTGGCTGACGTACTTCAACCGCCTGGCCAAATCCGCGAAGAGGTGACCTTGCGGGCCTCGATCACGAAGGGATGTCGCCAGCGCTGCATCTATTTGAGCCACCCGAAGACAGTCGCGGCCCTGGAACGCTACATCGAATTGCGGTGGGAAAATGACAAGGGCGCGGCGATGGACCGCCGCATGTATCGCGGTCTTATGCCCACCCCTTTCAAGGTGACGAAAATTAGGGCACCCTCCGTGTTCTCGAACAGAAACCGGAGTCAATGGCGTGGTACTGGACGCAGTAGTGGAACGCTTTCTCGAACACAGCCCGATCAGCGTGATGGCGCGCCTGGGGTTGCAACGCGCCCTTGATCCGGCCTGGATCGACGAATTGTTCGAGCAAGAGCGTGAAACGCAGTACACGCGGGAGTTATTGTTCTCGACGACGGTGGAAATCATGTCGCTGGTCGCCGTGGGGCTGCGCCCGTCGGTGCATGCGGCAGCCAAGGCCAGTCCGGCGCTGCCGGTTTCCATCACCGCGCTGTACGACAAGCTAAGCCG
>NZ_JBFTNE010000171.1:0-18546 GCF_056397325.1 Cupriavidus sp. 05N39 | reverse complement strand
TTTTACTTCAGTTCGCCGCGCCTTTCGCGCCGCCAACCACCCTGCCAACCCCGCAACCCTTGTCCCGCCTGCTTTGCAGCGCGGTAGTTGTGTTGCGAGGGGGCGAATCTTAAGGGAGCCCCTCGGCCATGGCAAGCGTTTTCTGAAATGAACCCTGCAGCAACAAATAAGATACTCATGAGCCACCTTGGCCACAGGCAGCTTCCACTAGTGCAATGCCACGCGCGGTCGACATGCAATCATTACCCGCCCTTCCGATATGGCGCGGTTGACTTAGCCCTGCTCGTACGCCCGCCTCAACACGGCGATGTCTAACTTACGCATTTTGAGCATCGCCTCCATGACCCGGGCCGACTATCCCGCGTCCCTGTCTTGCAGCAGCGCAGCGCACCGAGGATTGATGGTGCGATCTGCCGGGACACCCAAAATCGTCTGCTTCGCGGCCTCATACCCGCACCTTGCCCGACTGTGTTAAGCAAGAATGTCTGACACACATACCATGCTCCCGCGGATGGGCTCACCCGAGTCGCTATGCGCGATCTACGCGAATTTTGCATCGAGAACAGCAGACGCAGCCAACCACCAATATGGCGCCAAGCACGAGCACGCCTATGACCAAGCCCGCGGCGGCACGTCCCTCCGCAGGACAATCTACATCCGTGGCACACTGTCCCATGCCGATCTCCTCGTGCCGATGCAATGCAATCGTGACACCTCCATGCTAGGGCACAGTGGAGTGCGAACAAAGCGCGTAGAACGCGCAGCGCCCCACCCCACCGCAGCCATACGCACCACCACGCGCCACACCTTGACTTAATTCTGACTTAGAAAAATCTCAGTTGGATTAGGTGCAGTTTGCGCTATTTTCACGACATCCTGGACATGTGCCCATGCGCCCTTCCACCAGGCGAGGGCGCTTTCAATCCAAGTGGAAAGAACRACGATGCGGACCTCAAGCGCCAAACTCACCCTTAAGCTGGTTGCCACGCTCTGCCTCGTCGTGCTGTTGCTCGGCAGCGCATATGGACTCTTCGGCCAGCCTGGTGGCAGCGAATTGCCGCAAGCCGCTAGTGGTGGCCAGCCCGACACCCTGTTGTCCTTGCTGATACACATCCTTGGCTCAGTGGCCGCGATCCCAGCCCTGATCGGTATGTGGTCACAGCGATTCCCGGCTCTGGGTGGCCTGGTCCTGGCATGCCCTGCCATTGCCGCATTGCTGCTGCACAGATTTGTCGTAGGTTGAGCGAGGCGCCCTACCGTGTCAGGCCCACCCTGCTTCCAGCCTGCGCGTCACCCTCCCCCACCGGCTTCTCCACGCGCCTTACTCCTCGCCCTGCCGGCTGCGGCAACAGGCTGCAGAGGAACCAAAACTGATGCCAGGCACCCAATAGTGAGCGCCGGTTCCACGGCCATATTGGAAGAGAGCATGAAGAAAACCTTCTGGGGACTACTCAATTGCCCTGAAGGCCTCGGTAATCTATCTGTCATTTGCCATTCGTACTATCCGGGTAAACGGAAGCAAATCTACAAAATCAGGCTCTTGTACGCAGGGCGGCATGCAACCCCACGTCGCAGCCATGGTAAAAAAAAGCCCGCACAAGGCGGGCTTAACAATCAGTTGAAGAAAACCCTGTATTCGAGGGCAGGCACAGTGTAAGAAGTTGCGGCCGCTTGACTAATTAGGGGAATCCCTTTGCCATGGCGGGAAATCTGTCCGTTGCGGCGGTCAAGTGCGCGTAGCAGCCCCTCTTAGTACACGAGCATAAAAAGGGGATTCGAAGTTAGAGGAATCGCTCCAACCTGCGCAGGGCCAGCCGCCCGAAAACCGCATTACCCAGGGCATCCAGGCCACTGACCTGGATAGGCTGCGCAAACTCATGCCACTTCGCGGGATAGCTCGCTGCCCTGCCCCAGATGCGCGCGCGCCTCCTCAAACAACGCATCGACTGCTGCGCGCGTACGCACTGCATGCATGCGGCGAGCATCCGACAAGACCCGCCGCCAGCCACGGCCACCGTGGATACCCCGATGCAAGCCCAGCATATGACGCGTAACCGCTCCCATATAGCCGCCCTGTTCGACCAAATCGCCGATGTAGCGCTGCATTGCCAGTTCAACCTCCAGTCGTGGCGGCACGGGCGTCTGTGCACCATAGAAACGGGTATCCATCTCTGCCAGTACATACGGCTGGTGGTAAGCCTCGCGCCCGATCATGACGCCGTCCACATGCGCCAAATGCTCGTCCATCTCGTCATGCGTGACGATGCCGCCATTAATCAGAATTTCCAGTTGCGGGAACTCCTGCTTGAGTTGGTAAGCGACTTCATAGCGCAGTGGCGGGATCTCGCGATTCTCCTTTGGGCTCAACCCTTTCAGGATCGCATTACGCGCATGCACGATAAAGGTCTGGCACCCCGCATCGGCCACGCTACCGACGAAGTCGCGGACAAAATCGTAGTGCTCGATCGTGTCAATACCAATACGATGCTTGACGGTCACCGGAATCGATACTGCGTCGCGCATCGCCTTCACGCAATCCGCCACCAATTCGGGCTCCGCCATCAGGCACGCGCCGAATGCGCCCCTCTGGACGCGCTCGGAAGGGCATCCGCAGTTGAGATTGACTTCGACATAGCCCCACTGCTCGCCCAGCTTCGCCGCTGCGGCGAGAGCGGCGGGCTCGCTGCCCCCAAGTTGCAGCGCAACAGGCTGCTCGGTCGCGTTGAAGTCCAGGTGGCGAGCTACGTCACCATGCAGCAGCGCACCTGTGGTCACCATCTCCGTGTACAGCCAGGTATGGCGGCTCAACTGCCGGTGAAACATACGGCAGTGACGATCCGTCCAATCCATCATCGGGGCAACCGAGATACGACGCGGGGTTGAATTCATTGGAAAAGCGGCTTGAATGCTAGATCTACGGATGTTCCGACTATGTCCTGCTTCCGCTCATCTTTGCCGCAATATGCCAATTTGCGCACTTTTGCACCGTCAAACCCAATGTTGCACTTAGCGCGCAGGCACATCACGCGGCGCGAGCGAAAGGACGAGAGTATAGGTTAGACCGCCCGGATCCGCCTGAACGCGGTTTGCAAGGTCACGTGATCGTCGTCTTCCCGGCTAATTCACCTGCCCCGCGTCAATGGCTCGCATTGCAGCGGCTTCGGCCAGGGCGATAGCGGCTTCCTGGGTCAGCGCCACACCGGCCTCTTCCTCGAACGAGGGCTGCGGGGCTTCGCCGAATGTGTCAGCAATGACGACCGTTGCCGTAAAGCCCCCGTCGGCCGACGGTACCGCGCGGGCCACCACGGCATAGCCGCCATATTCGAACTGTCGTTCCATGGTGCCACTCCTCGACGCGGGACATGAACCCATCATAGATGGACACGTCCCCGCGCGAACAGGGTCGGGCGCATTTACTTTGTGGTGAACGACCAGTTCAGGTTAAGCGGCTTGCCTGCCAGTTGGCCACTGACCGTCACGTTGTATTTGCTCGCAGCGGCAAGCGGCGCGAGAGGCGTACAGACGGCAGCACCGGCCGCCGCGCCCGAGAGACCGGCGCTACGTGCATCTACCTTCAGGCAATTGATATTGTTGCCTTGCGCATCGGTCAGCACGAAGGTAYCGGCATTGAATGTCTGGCTGCGATCGATGGCTTGCAGCGTGATGGGGTAGCCGAGCGTCTGGTTCTGGTAGCCGGGCGCGGGATTGGGGCTTTCGTTGTTCACCCAGTTGGTCGGCACGTCGGCCTGGCCTGCGTAGGGATACGCCACCATCTGGGTGCTGGTGCCAGGCATGGTGGCATCGGCCAGGTCGACGGTTTGATAGAACGATGCGGTGGCGCCCCCCGAGCCCGTGCCTTTCTCTTCGGCATAGCCCGCACCCGCGGACTTGTAGCTGCCCAGCAAAGTGGCGCGATGGAGCGGCGCATCGAACAGGTCGGACACCAGCGCGTCATTGGATGACAGGGTTAGCACAGCGTTGGGATCCGAGCTCCACTTTGTGGCGCCTCCAACGACTTCGGCCGTTGCGCCAGTTGGGTACAGCGCTTGCACGCGGACATTCGGGGAAGTGCCGGTGAAGCCGCGCGCGGCGGAATTCTCATCGTGGCCGAGCGTCTTGTTCCACAGCATGTAGTTGCTGTGGTTCTGCGCCGCGACACCAATCGCGTCCTGCGCCTCCAACGCCGGAAGCCCGACTTGCACGCGGCGGAAATTGGCATAGCACAGGCCTGCGGCCTTGGGTTCGCCCAGCACGCGGTAGTTGGTGACGGCTGCGGCGCCGCGCACGGGCAGAACGCTCACGGCAGAAGTGCTGGTAGCGGGCGCGGCGTTGCCGGTCACGGTAAAGCACGCGGTTACGGCAGTAGCGGGCACTGCCTGGCTGGTGCTGGCAACAGCGATAGCGGCGCCGGCACCGGCATTCGCCGCATTGTTGGCGGCACCGGCGGGCGCCGCCGCACTGGCGCCACTGCCGCCACCCTCTCCACCGCCGCAAGCGGACAGCGCCAGAGTGGCGCAGGCCAGTACCAGAAGTGTCTTGGGAAAGTGAGCCTTTCCGGGCATCGTCGAGTGATTCGCTAGCATCAGTCCGAGGGGTTCGTCCGGCGATCGCAGCCGGTGGTCAGGAATTCGGGCCTGGCATGCACCCTACCCGCCGTGAAAAATCCGGACGATGTTATTGGTGCGCGCGATCGGGCGTCCAGCCTGCGAACAAATGCTTACGTGTGACCTTTGCGCGGATAGAGCAAGCAACAGGCCCGCCTGAGGCACATGCGAATGCCCGGCTTTTCGCGCAATCTCGGGCCTCAACCCATTCTGAGCGCCGGCGGAAACACGCACCAGCACCCGTCATCGTGACGAAAGAAGAACATCGACAATTGGCCGGAGGGCCGCGCCACGTCCACTCGGACGCAGCCACTTCGGCCAGCTCGCGAGCTACGCACGCGCGTGATGCGAGCGGGTGCTGCCCGACTGGAACCTAGCCATTTGTCGATCAGGCCGCGCAGGGATATCTTGGCGGTTTGCATGTCGGTCTCCTTGGCTTGTCGTGATTAAGCGCGGGCACCGAAGTACGCGCCCTTCCATTCGGCTTCGAAAAATGTCCTGAACAGGGTGACGACGGTTTGCACGGCTGTCGACGGATGCTGCAGGCAGGCTTCCACTTGTTCGCTGCGGCCTTCGCCATGCAGGCACCATGTGCAGAAGTGCTCGCAGTTGTTGGTGAGCAACCGGTAGTTGTCTTCCCCGAGACGGGAGCGGGCGCGCGCGACGGCTTCGAGGCCGACGTACCTGGCGCAGGGGTTGGCCTTCACGGTGATCGGATAGCCGGCGGCGAAGGCTTCGAGCGTGGTTTCTTCCACCGGGCCACGGTGGAGCGACCCGGCGAAACCGGCATAGTGAACCACTTTGCCTTCGCCAATGTAGATACCGTGGTGGGCATAGCCGCGGCGCAGCGTGACAAGGTGCGCGCCCATGGGCGGCTCAGCATCGATGGCCTTTTCCTGGAGTTGGTTCTGGTGGTTCATGGCTGCCTCTGATCTGTTTGCTTGCCGCAGGCATTGCCTGCTTCGTTGCCATTGCATCCGCATCAACCGTGCCAACCAACGTGGCCCCAGCTACGGCGAGGGATTGCGGGTGATGCAGCGTACCGGGAAGGGAAAAAGCGTCGTAGGGAAACCAACAGCGTGTTGCCCAATGTGTTGGTGCCATGCAATCAAACCGGCATAAGGGCTTTTGTCGCTCCTCGGGCGGACCGCATGCCGCCGGCCCCTCATCGATAACGACAGGGACATTGCCGATGCGGGAGTGAAGGGGCGAGCGGCGAATCGCTGCCCTGTCCTGCCTTCACGATGGCAGGACAGGCGGCCGGGCCACGGCCAAAGCGGTGGTTCGCGACCACCACAAGGTGTGGGAATGTTGGCGAGGCGCCAACGCTCCGGCATGAGGCGTAGCGCCCACGCTGCGCCGGAATTCCGCCCGATCGGGCAAAAAAACGAGCGAAATCAAGCAGTTGCATCCCCCGCCAGGCGGCGGGCATGGCACTGGCACGCGCTTTGCTCTATAGAAGCATGGCGACAAGCCACGGACCGGAACACAGTCCCTACCCATCCCAAGCACCGGAGACCCATCATGGCGGCGCTCACCATCAAAGACCTCTTTACCAACCGCACACTGGATGGCCAGGCAATGGCGGCCATCCGCGGCGGCGGTGCTCCCTGGGTATTCGGCTGGATCCAGCCCTATACGCCGCCCCGTGCAAGCACTCTGCCGATCGTCAACTTTTACGAGATCAACAACAACTTCTATGCTGATCAGATGGTTAACCAGTTTCAGAACATTGACGTTCGCAATTCGGCGCCCGGCGCGAACATCAATGTACAAGCGGGACAAGGGGCAAGGAACGACGGACGGATGTAACCCGGCAGCGCGCAGTTCGCGCAGCAGCACGCACAGTCCGGCCACGCACCGCCCGCCAAGCCGTTGCCTGTCCCGGTAACGGCTTGGCGCGATAGTGCCCTGCTCGTCCGCACACCGGAGAGGATCGTGACCTGTGCATCGCAATTCCGCTGGACTTCAGCCGCTCGTTCCGATGTCGGCCTGGTACGGGAGCGTAATGAGGACGCCTGCCTCGCGCAACCGGACCGAGGACTGTGGGTCGTTGCCGACGGCATGGGCGGCCATGCGGTTGGCGACTATGCCAGCAACCTGGTCGTGGAGACGCTGGCCCGCCTGGGCGTGCCGCCCAGCCTGGAGAGCTTGCTCGACGATGCGCGCGCGGCCTTGCAGGAAGTCAATCGCGAACTGTTGGCGGAGGCGGCGCGCCGGCAGGTGCGGCGCATTGGCAGCACAGTGGTGGTGCTGATGGCCTGCGAGCGCTTCTGCGGCTGCCTGTGGGCAGGCGACAGCCGCATCTACCTGTACCGGGACGCGCACCTGACGCAGCTCACCCGCGACCACAGCCGCGTGGAGGAACTCAAGGCCCGCGGCCTGATCACGGCGGAAGAAGCCATTCATCATCCGGCCCATAACACCATCACCCGCGCCGTGGGCGCGAACACCACGCTTGAACTGGACCAGGCCTGGGTGGAGGTAGCGGACGCCGATATCTTCCTGCTCTGCAGCGACGGGCTCAGCAACGAACTGCGGGATCCGGAGATCGCCAGCGTACTGGCATGCGGCGATTGCGAACTGGCAGCCCAGGCGTTGCTGGCCGCGGCGCTGGGCCGCGGCGGCCACGACAACATCAYGGCCGTGGTGGCGCGAGCGGAAGATCTCTACGGCTCCGACAAGACCATGGTGAACCCCGCGCTGTAATGGCTGCGACGGCGCGAAGCCTGGCGGACGAAAAGCCCTTTATCGCGCCTTGCCGCCCTGCGCCGCTGCCTGATTACGGAAATCCTTCGAATGGATGCCGTGCTTCTTCAGCAGCATCTGCAGGTGCGAGCGATTCATGTCGAAACGCCTGGCCAGCTCCGCCACGGTGCCGCCCACCTCCTGCAAGCCGCGTTCGAGGAAGGCGCGCTCGGCTTCATCGCTGGCGGCCCGCTTGGCTTCACTGAGCGAGGTAGCCGTCGACGCATCCACCACCACCGGCACGGAGCCGTTTGCGACCAGCGCCGGGGCCGATGGCTTGGGCCGGAGATCCTGCGGAAGATGCTCGAGATCGGCGGTATCGCCGGCAAGGCACGAGATCCGGTACATCAGGTTGCGCAGCTCGCGGATATTGCCCGGATAGGCGTAGTTCATCAGGAAGTCGCGCAGGCGCGGCGTCAGCTTGATGGGGCGGCGCTTCAAGGCGCCGGCGGACTCGTCGCCGAAATACGCCACCAGCAAGGCGATCTCGTCACGGCGCTCGCGCAGCGGCGGCAGCGTGACGTGAATCACGCTGAGCCGGTAGAACAGGTCTTCGCGGAACTTGCCCTCCTCGCTCAGGCGCCGCAGGTCCCGGTTGGTTGCCGCCACGATACGCGCATCGACTGAAATGGTCTCGTCGGAGCCAACCCGCTGGATCTCATGCGACTCCAGCACGCGCAGCAACTTGACCTGCCCGGTCAGCGGCAGCTCGCCGATCTCGTCGAGGAAAATGGTCCCCGTATGCGCGCTCTCGAACTTGCCCCGGCGATCGTTGGCCGCGCCAGTGAAGGCACCCTTCTTGTGGCCGAACAGCTCGGACTCGATCAGGTTCTCCGGAATCGCCCCGCAGTTCACCGAGATATAGGGCTTGTCCGTCCTCGATCCGTTGGCATGGATCACCTTGGCCATCAGCTCCTTGCCGGTACCGCTCTCGCCATCGATCAGCACCGGCAGATCGGTCGGCGCGGCCTTCTCGGCAATTTCCAGCGCTTCCAGCAGCTTTGGATTGTCGCCGAACGTGCCCTCGAAGATAAAGCTGCGCTCGAGCAGCGCCTGCCGGCGCTCCCGCGGCGCGAGATCCGCCGGAACGGGCTCGGCCACCGCCGCCTGCACAAAGCGCTCCTTGTGCGACAATTGCATCACCTCGTCGCGCAGCGTGGTGGCTTGCTTGAGCAGCTTCTCGATCTCCGTGCGTTCGAGCTTGGAAGCCCAGCGCAACGTGGAGCGCAGGATCTCGATCTTCTCGATCAGCCCGGCATAGGAGATGGCGGACCCGACCGATCCGCCCTGGTTGAACAACTTCATATCGCGCTCCCCCTGCGTTGCATTGCGCCATGGATGTCCCGGCGCGTGCGCGCGCTCAAGCCGCGCTCAGCTGCTTTTGCACCAACTGGTAGTACATGCCCTTGCGCTCCAGCAGTTCCTCATGCCGGCCCTGCTCAACGATGGCGCCCTCGTACAGCACCAGGATCTTGTCCGCGCGCATGATGGTGCTCAGGCGGTGCGCGATGATCACGGCCGTGCGGCCATGCAGGATCTCCTGCATATTGCCAAGGATGTTGCTCTCCGACTGTGTATCCAGCGCCGAAGTCGCCTCATCGAAAACCAGCAGGCGAGGATCGTGATAGAGCGCGCGCGCAATGCAGAGCCGCTGGATCTGCCCACCGGACAGGCCCACGCCGCGTTCCCCCACCACCTGTTCATACCCGAGCGGCAGCTTGCTGATGAAGGCATGGGCATCGGCCATCTTGGCGACTTCCTCGATATGGCGGCGGTCCGGGCTGTCGTCGCCGCAGGCGATGTTCTCGGCGATGGTGCCCGAGAACAGCAGGTTGCTCTGCATTACATAGCCGATCTGCGCGCGGTAATACTCCTTGTCGATCACGCCGATATCGTAGCCATCCACGGTCAGCTTGCCGTCGGTCGGCACATAGAAACCCACCAGCATCTTGGCCAGCGTGGTCTTGCCCGATCCGCTGCGCCCAACGATGGCCAGCAACTCGCCAGGCTTGATGCTGAAGCTGATGTTCTCCAGTACATAAGGCGTCTCCGCGCCGCCGTAGCGGAAATAGATGCCTTCCAGATTGATCTCGCCCTGCAGGTCCGGGAGCATCACGCGCGAAGGCAGGTCTTCGGGCTTCTGCTCCGGCTCCAGGTCCAGCACATCGCCCAGCCGCTCCATCGCGACGCCCGCATCGTTGAGCTGGCCCCACAGCGCCACCAGGCCCATCAATGGCGCCAGTACGCTCCCCATGAAGGCATTGAAGGCAATGAGCTGGCCGACCGTCAGTTCACGCTGCAGCACGAGGTTGGCGCCCACCCAAAGCACGGCGATGGTAGTTGCGGCATTGAGCAGCTGGCTGGCCAGCCCCACCAGGATGTGGAAGGCCTGCGCCTTGTATTGCAATTCCAGCGCCTTGGCGTACTTCTTCTCCCACTTCAGCCGCACGGGCCGCTCGATGCCCATGCCCTTGACCGTCTCCACGCCGCCCAGCGTCTCCATCAGGTAGGACCTGGCCTCGGTCGAGGTGTTGAACACCTCGCGCGCGTACGCTTTGACCTTGGGCGTGGCCACGACCGTCAGGGCGGCGATGGGAATCACGAACGCGATCAGCACCAGCGTCATCTTGACGTTGTAGAGAAACATGATGGTGAAGTAGATGAACACCATCAGCCATGAAATTGGCCAGGTATGCCCGCACCGTGCTCATGAACTGCGAGAAGACATTGGAGATGATCAGCCCCAGGATCAGCAGGTTCAGCAGTCCGACGTTCTGGTGTACCACTACGCCATCCAGGATGTTCTGGATGATCAGGGGCGGCACCACCCCGAGCACCTGGATCACAAAGGTCGCCAGGAACAGGTGCGCAAGAATCCGTTTATATGGCGCCAGGTAGCCGATGAAACGCAGCCAGGGCGAGCRCGCCACCGCCAGTTGCGCCATGCTTTCGCCGGCGGTGAAGAGCAGGCAGGTACCGCTCCACCCGCGCTCGAACTCTTCGACGGCCATCTTGCGAAAACCGAGGGCCGGGTCGGCCACCCATACCCAGCGTTTCGATACGCCGTAGACCACCACGTAGTGATAGCCCTCCCAGTGGATGATGAACGGCAACTCGAAGCCCAGCAGGGAATCATGCGTGCACTGTACCCCCCGCGTGGTAAAGCCGAGCGATTCGCCGGCGCGGGCCAGGCTGTCCAGCGTGGCGCCCTGCGTGGTCACATTGGCGAGCTCGCGCAGTTTGCCCAGCGTCATGGCAATGCCATGATGGCGGCAGATCATTGCCAGGCAAGCAGCGCCGCAATCCATCTCCTCGGCCTGCTCCACCAGCGCAAAACGGCGGATCACCCGCTCGCCGAACTCCGGCTTCGAGCGCAAGTCGAGCATGACCGGATGCTTGCGCCGCTCTGCCAGTTTCTTTTGCCGGTGCAGTTCCCGGTCGATAAAGCGAATGCGTTCTTCCAGCACTTCACGCAACTTCGGGTTGCGTTCCAGGATCAGCTGCACGGTCTTTTCCGGGATGACCAGCAGCCTGACATCCGTGCCGGCGATGGCAGAGGCGATCTGCTCCTGACGCATCACGCAGGCACGCTCGCCAAAGATGTCGCCCTGGCGCAGGGTCGCCAGCGGATACTCGATGCCATCCTCATTGCGCACGATGCGCACCTCGCCCTGGCGCACCACGTACAGGCGGCGGTCCTCCCTGGAGTCCTGCTTCAGGATCTCCTTGCCCTCGGACACGCGCTTGACGCCCACGCTGCGCACGGCCTCTTCGAGTTCGCTCTTATCGAGCTTTCCGCGCAGGTCGAACAGGCGCGCGACGAAGCCGCCGGCCGAACTGATCGCGACATAGCTGGCGACAAAAGCCATCGCCGCCGGATTCTGCGCGATCATGGGCTCGGTCACGCTGCGCGGGATAAACAGCAGCTCGGTCTTGCCGGAAGACCGCACCGAGGATTCGTGCCGGTATTCCCGCAGCATGGCGATATCGGCAAAGACCTCGCGTGCCTTGCGCACGCCGAGGCTGACCTCCTTGCCATTTTCCTCGTTGAAGATACGCACCGAGCCCGCCTTGATGACGAAGAGCCCGTCGGCCGGATCGCCGGCATTGCAGATCGTCTCGCCGAAGCCAAAGGAAAGCGATTGCGCGTGCTCCGCCAGCCGCTCCATCTCCTCGCGCGAGAACGGCGAGAGTATTTCCACGCCCGACAGGAAATCGGCGAGCGGCTGCAGTTCGGGGCTGGCTTCCATATGCTTCTCGGCCTTCGCGGTTAGCGCGCTTCGATGACGTGTTCCTGCGCCCTGGCCATCAGCCAGTCCTCACGCAGGAGCCGGCGCACCTCCGCCGCCACTTCCGCATCCAGCACCGCGGGATGCTTGGCGCTCACCATGAATATCTCGAAGAAGGCGCGGTCGTGGGAGGGAAAGGGGCCAAGCAGGTCGCCGGTGGCGGCATTGAACACCTTGGCTTCAATGTCGGTCTTCAGCGATCCGCGCAGTACCTTGCCAATTGCGCCACCTTGCTCCTTCGTATCTGCCAGGGAATGCTCGCGCGCCATCTCGGCAAAGCTGTCGGGGTCGTCCTGCAGGTAGGAGATCAGTTCCTTGGCCTTGCCTTCGGCGTCTACCACGATATGGCTGACCTCGATGCTGTCGAACTTCGGAGAATGCAGCTTGAAGTATGCGTCGACGGCTTTTTCGTTGGCTACCTCGGCCAGCATCTTCTCCTGGTAAAGGCTATCGGTAATAAACGCCTCGAACTCGTCGAGGCTGACGCCGAGCACATCGAGGTAATGGTTCATTTCCGTCGCGCGGTGCAGGCCCTGCACGCGCCGGAACTGGTCGGCGCGTTCCTGGATCTCCTCCGGCGACACGGTGAGGCCCTGCTTCTTCGCCGCATGCACCGTCAGCTTGTCCCTGACGATCTGCTCGATCAGCGCTTCGAATTGTCCCGTGAGCTTCAGGACCCGGATGAACTCCTCGACGCCGATGACTTCGTCGTCGACCCGCACAATCGCTGTCATCTCGTCAGCTCCTTGATTCTTGCCACACGCCACGCACCGTCTGCCCGTGGATGCGGGCCGATGCGCACCCTTTCATCCGGCAACCTGCCGGAACGGATCCAGCCCGAGGTCGATCAGCCGCCGCTCGCGCACCACGATCTCCGCCGTGGCTGTCATGCCGTAGCGCAGCGGATACTTGCTATCGGCCACCGAGTAATAGTCTTGCGCCAACCTGACGCGCCCCTCGTACATCGGCTGCTTGTTCGGGCCGGCCAGCTTGGTCGCCGGCGAGATGTATTCCAGCGTGCCGTTGATCAGGCCGTAGCGCTGGTAGGGGAAGGCGTTGAACTTCAGCTTGACGGGCAGGCCCTCGCGCAGGAAGGCGCGGTCGCGTTCGGCAATGACGATCTTGAGCACCGGACGCGCGTCCTTGGGGGCAATGCCACCCAATGGCGTATTGGCCTGGACCTTGTCGCCGCGCTGCGTGGAGGTGACATCCGTGATCACACCGGCCACCGGGGCCAGTATCAGCAGGAAGTTGTCCTTGTCGATATTCTCGAAGCGGATGCGCGCCGCCGCCTCGGCCACCAGCCGCGCGGTCTGGACCTGCAGGCGCAGCTTGTCTTCCGTATTGGCGATCTCGCGCAGCGCGGCGTCGTACTGGATACGCAGGTTGGTCAGTTCCTGGCTGCTGCCTTCCAGTTGCACCGTGGCCTGGTTGAACTCCTGGCTCAGTTTGGAATCCAGTTCGGCCAGCCGCGACTGGGCAATCTGCAGCGCGTTCTCCGCTTCGACCGCAGCGATCCGCTTGGACTCCACCTGCGACTGCGAAACGCCGCCGCCGCCGGGCAGTGCGAACAGACGCGCATACCTGTCCTGCTCCTGCCGGGCGAATTCGCGGGTACGGCGCGCGCTGTCGAGGTTGCTGCGCGCCTGCTGCAATTGCGCCCGTTGCTGTTCCGCGAGCCGGGTGGTGCCTTCTGCCGTGCGGTTCTCATGCAGCCGTTCCGCCACATCGATCTGCTGCTTCAACGCCGCCGCCTTGCGCTCCATCAGCAGCTTCCTGTCGGGAAACTGCTTCCACTCGCGTTCGGAATCCTGCAGCTTGAGCTGCGCCTCCAGCGCATTGGTGGCGGCCTCGATCGCGCCGCGCGCATTCAGCCGCGCCAGCACGTCGTCCTTGGACACCGGCTGGCCTTCGGCCACATAGAGATCCGCGAGCTCGCCGTCAACCGGCGCATAGAACCGCCGCACTTCCGATTCGGGCGCCAGGGTACCGTCCGCGGACACGATCACATCGGCGTGCCCGACGAACGACCACACCAGCGCGCAAACAACCAGCGCCACCATGACCAGCACGGAGATCTGCATCATCTTCCAAGGCTCCGCGCTCAGGATCGCGATGCCTTCCGCGCTGTGATCCTCAAGTGCCTCTGACAGCGGCTTAAGGCGATTGTCCCGGCTATCGTCCCTCATCGCCCTCCCCCCCTATCAATGCAAGCTTGGCCTTGAGCAAGGCCGGATTCAACACCATGCGCAGTTCCTGCAGCGAACGCCGCTGCAACTCCGTTTCCGAATTGATATCCTCCTGGAGTTGACTCCACTGCGCCGTATCGCCGACCTTCAGTTGCGTGTAGATGCGCATGCCTTGCCGCGCTTGTGCGCTGGCATTGGACAACAGGCGCGCCTGCGTGCGGAATTTTCCGGAGATTTCGGATTCCAGCCGCTGCTCGCCGCCGATCGCCCCGTCGCGGCGATACTGCCGCCACGATGCCAGCGCACCGTTCATCAGTTCCTGCGCGCGCCTGGTAGCCGCATCGTGTATCGCTGCCACATCGGGTTCGATTGCCTTGAGGAAGTAGGTGTCCTCAGCGGGATCGAGCATGGCGTAGAACGACAGCAAGGACTCCTCGTAGCCCTTGCCCCCGCGCGCCTTCTTCAATTCGGCGAACTGCGTGGCGACGGCCTGCTTGCGCGCGAGATCCCTGGCCGCGGCCTCGGCCCATGGCCCTGTCTTTATCTGTTGCAGCCCCGCGAAGGCCTTGTCGCTGTCTCCCGCACGCCACGCCTTGTCCACCTCGCCGTATTGCCGCACCAGTTCCGGCGTCGGCAGTCGGCTGGCCGCCAGAACGCCGAAGCGGGCCTGGAAGGGCGGCGAGGAGAAGCGGGCCTTGGCCATTTGCGCCATCAGCGGGCCCAGTTTCATCGCGCGCGCCGCGCTGTCCAGTTCCAGGTATTGCTTCAGATCGTCCTTCAGGCGATCCATGCCGGCGAGCCTTGGATATTTCTCGGCGTAATCGGCCAGCACGGCCTGCAGGGCTTCGGGGTGATCGCTTGCCAGGCCGGTGGCGAGCGATGCGTTCAGGCGGTCGATGGCCGCCAGGTAGACAGAATCATCGCTTTGCAGCTTGCGCAAGTAGCTGAGCGCATCGGCATAGGGCTCCTTGAACTGCGGCACGTAAGCGGCGATGCGGTCGAGTGCGCGCTGGTGCGCCGGCGTGTCCTCGTTCCAGTGTTTGAGCAAGGCGCGGATGCTGGCCTCATCGGCATACATGCGGATAGGCGCGTCCACGCCGCCGCGGCCGGCCACGAAACGGTTCAGCCGTCCGATCCAGGCAAGTTCTTCGAGCAACCCGAGTGYGTCCGCGTTGTGCGCGCCGAGTATCTTCATACGCGCCAGCGCCGCGTCCGCACCGTTGAAATCGCGCGCCTGCAGCTTGCCGATCCATGCCGGCACCTCCGCCCGCAACAACGCTTCCGTGCCCATCGCCTGGAACCGTACCTTGTCCGGGTGCCGTTTGAGGTACGCATCGGCCACCGCCGCCGCGCGGGTATAGTCGCCGCTAGCCATCAAGTCCGTCATCTCGCGCTCGGGCGCGCCGCGGAAATACAGGAATAGCAGCAGCGCCACGACCGCCGCGGCCAGGATACCGCCCCACCGCGCTGCGCGCTTCAGTCCGGCGCGCTCCGCGGCACCGAAGCTGCTGCCAAGTTTGCCCATGACCAGGGCGAACTTGCCTTGCGCACGCGGCTTGTCCGCCCCGCCCGCATCGCCTTCGGGCTGGGGCAGGGCCTCCTGGTTGACCTCGTCCTCTTGCTGCGCGGCATAGTCGACGCAGAAGATGTCCAGGAACGAACCAGCCGCGCCGACGAAGGTGGTCTTGTCTGGATCGTGGGCCGGCTCGGCCACGGTTGCGGCGGCTGCCACTGGAACGGGCGGTGCGCACGTCGGCGCCACGTCTGGCGCGCTCTGCGCAGGCGTGCCGGTGCCTTGGGGGGGCGGCAGGTTCGAGCTGGTGACGGTCGCATCCGTGGCCGCATCGTTCCGTATGCCGACCCGATAGACGAAATGATTGCCGCCAAAGGCAACGAGGTCCCTCTCACCAAGGGGAACCGCGTGTTCTTCCACGCGCTTGCCGTTGACGAAGGTGCCGTTGGTGCTGCCCAGATCCTCGATGAAAGGCTGCCCACCCTTCAGGAAAATGTGCGCGTGACGGCGCGAGACATAGTTGACCTGGTGAGGATAGACCTCCTTGTAGCGGGAGAAGGTCTCGTCGGCCTTGCTGACCAGGAAAGGAAATCCGGCCACCTCGACTGGCTGCAGGCCCAGGTCGTCGCGCTCGGGGGTGAGCGTCAGCACGACCGATATCGGCTCCGGTGCCTGTACCGGCGTGCGCGAAGCCAGACGCACCCGATAGCACAGCGCCGCGCCGAAGCGCACCTCGTCGCCATCGCGCAATCTCGCCGGCTGCAGTACCACGGTCTCGCCGTTGACCGTGGTGCCGTTCTTGCTGCCCAGGTCCGCGATATAGGCCGCGCCGTGCTCGGAGAAGATGCGCGCATGACGGCGTGAAAGCGCGGCCGCCACATCGGGAGGATATGCGGCGAATGGCGCTTCCGCGCGGCCCACGGCGAACAGGCTCTCGTCGATGCGGATCTCGCCCAACTCGGGGTGCGAGATGGGGACAAGCACGATATCGAACGCCTGCCCCACCTTTGCCCGTATCTCGACAATCAGAGCTTCGTCTGGAGCCATGTTTCGATACCACCAACAGCGCGAGCCGCGGCGCGTGCGCCGGCGGCAAGCCATTTTCCATGGCGGCGGCGCGGGGCCGAACCGGCCCGCTCCGCCGGGAACGTGTTGACTAAGGACATAGTAGGCCACGCTTGCCGGTAGTCAAACGTCCACCGGCGGCGTATTGCGGGCCTGGCGCCGGCTTTGCCGGGATCGTCCGGTCCCGATACATGGATTGTCGCGGGGTCTATTTCGCCACCTGCCGCGGCGCGTCCTTTCCCGCATTGCTCACTTCGACGCTTGGCCACCCTCCGCCAAGTGCCTTGTACAGGGTGACAGTGTCGGCCAGGATTTGTTGGTGGTTCGCCAACAACTCGAGTTGCGCGCTGAGCAGTGACCGCTCGGTCTCGAATACTTCAAGCTGGGACACAACGCCTTCCTTGAGCTGAGCCTCGATCTGCGCCGACACGACGCGCAGTTGCTCCACCTGCTGCTGCAACTCCACCCGCTGCTTCTTGTGCGCATCGACGTTGACCAGTGCGTTCTCCACCTCCTCGAATGCAGTGATCACCGTGCGGCCGTACTCGTTCTCGGCCACCTTGGTCTGCGCCTCGGTGGTCTTGACATGCGCACGCACGTTCGGATCCAGCATGGGCAGGTTGATGCTCGGCATCAGGCCGAATGTGAAGGACTTCAGCAGATCCGACAAGGCGAAGCTTGCGGTGCCGCCGCGACCGGTCAGGCTGACGGTGGGCAACTGCGCCAGCCGCGCCTGTCCGACCAGGTTGTATGACTCAAGCACGCGGTACTCCGCCGCCACGATATCCGGGCGCCGCGAGAGCAACTGCGACGGTAGCCCGGCCGGCACCGCGGGCAACTGCACGCGCTCTTGCAAGCGCCCCGCGGGTACCTTGAAAACGCCCGCCGGCACGCCGACCAGCGTGCCAAGTGCATTCTCCGAGATATCGCGCGAGCGGCGCAGTTCCAGCAGGTTCTTGGTCAGCCGGTTGATTTCCGCCTGTTGCTGCATCACCCGGATCTTGGGGACCAGTCCGTTCTGGAACATCGCCTGGTAGGTGGCGAGGATCTGCTTGTTCTTGGCCAGTGACCTGGACTGCTGATCGATCTGTTCGTCGAACTGCAGGATCTGGAAATAGGTAGTGGACACGTCCGAGACCAGGGTGAGGTAGCCGGCGCGCCAATCCGCTTCGGTCGCGTTGAATTCCGCGGTCTGGGCTTGCACGCCCTTCTCGACCTTGCCCCAGATGTCGATATCCCAGTTGACCTGGGTGCCCAGGTTGTAAGTCTTGACCAGGTTCTGCCCTGTGGTTTTCTCGAAGCTTGCACCGGCGCCGACATCAAAGACCGGCAGCGCACCGGCCTTCGCCTCGGAAATCTGTGCGCCTGCCACCTTGATTCGCGCGGCCAGCACCTTGATGTCGTAATTGCCAGCGATGGCCTTGTCGACCAGTCCGTCCAGATAGGGATCCCGGAAGGCCTGCCACCAGTTCGGCACGATGGTGTCCGACGCCGAGACGGTGATCGAACCCTGGCGCGCCCAGTCGGGCTTGGCCGGTGTTACCGGGCGTTCGTACACCGGGGGACGAAAATCGGCACAGCCGGCCAGCGCCAGCAGGCACGCGCCTGCCATCAGGCATCGCTTTGCGGCGGTGCGTGATCGATGCACACGGAACGGAGTGGAAAGGTCTGGCACGATCGCCTCCTGCAGGCGCAAGCGAACCGAAAAGGACTAGGCGGGCAGCAGGCCCCGTTCGTCACGTCGCCGGCGCCAGCTGCGCCGGGTCGGTCACGGCCCGGATGCAAGCAAGCAGGCCTCGCCATGCTTCATTGTGTATCCGCCGGCGGCGCTATCCAACCTGTAATTGGAGGCTGGCYGCCATGAAGGCGGCAAGAGAGGGCCGCCCCGCCCGGCAATCCGGGAGGGCGGCGGTGGCTTCAACGATAGATGTTGTTGTTCGCGTTCTGCGTTGAGCTCACGTGCGACTTGATATCCGCGGCGAAGGCCGTGTTGTTGCCATTCATGTTGGTGACGTTCTGCGTCTGGCCGATCAGTTGCTCGGCATTGAAGGTCGAGTCGATCTTGACGGCGCTGAACACGGGCAGGAAGGGCACGAAGCCGCCGCGCACGGCGCGCATGGCGCGGGCGTCGAGTTCTT